>JAFZAL010000042.1 GCA_017557195.1 Thermoguttaceae bacterium
CACCCAGGCTTATCGCAGACTTCCACGCCCTTCATCGCCTTCTGATGCCAAGACATACTCCATGCGCTCTTAGTAACTTGATCACATGAATTAAACTCTCTCTATTGAGAACGTTTAATTCCTTCTCGTCGCTCGTATCTCGAACTTATCGTTCGATTTACAAAATGTTATAAAATCAGCACATTTCTGATTCGTTGCATTTGCAACTATCTTGAAATTGTATCGTAGATTACTGAACTTTCGTCCAGCAAACTACAGATGCCTATCTACCTAACCAAATTTTCAATGAACATTTTGCCGTCGAAGGGGGCGCTAAGCCGTTCATTCGACTGACAAGGGGGAAGTATAGCAGAAATCAAAATAAGTTCAATGGGGGGGAAAGAGTTTTTCGAGAAATTTTTAAAAATTTTTTGAGGGAGTCCTCCGACGTTTTAAAACACGAAAAACACGAACATATCGACATATACGAAAAACTATTGAAAATCGTTCGTTTCTTTGTGTTCTTTGTGTTCTTTGTGTTCTTTGTGTTCTTTGTGGTTAAAAATCTTTGGCGGACTTCGTCCGCGACCCGGTAAGGTTTTCGACTGCGAAAGTGCGTTTTTAGCAGGGCTGAGAGGCTTCGGCGGCAGAGGACTGATGCGATCCGGTAGAACCGCTTGCTTTTTACAGTAGAAAGCATATAATACTGTCAATCAGAAAGGAGAATGCCATGAAACTTGCTTCCTATTATATTAATGACAGAATCAGCTACGGCGCGGTCGTTCAAAGAGACGGAATAACGTTCGCGGCTGACTTACCCTCTGCAGACGCTGCGTTTCCAGAGACGATTGAGCGTTTTCTCGCGCTGGGCGAGGACGGAATTGCTAAAGCGCAGGAACTCGTTGACCGCATTGCGCCCTGCTCTCTTATTCCGCTGGACGCATACAGCCCTGCACCGGTCTGTCCGAACGCGGAAAAGATTCTCTGCGTTGGTTTGAACTACGCTGACCACGTCAAGGAATGCGAAAACTGGGAGATGCCCAAGCGACCCGTTATTTTCAACAAAGCGCTCAACGCTCTGACGGCGCACAAAGCCGAGGTCGCCATTCCTGTTACAACGTCTCAGCCGGACTTTGAGGCGGAACTGGTCGTCGTTATCGGGAAAGAGGGAAAGCGTCTTTCGGAATCGCAGGCGATGGACTGCGTCGCCGGTTACTGCTGCGGAAACGACCTGACGGCGCGCGACTGGCAGATGGGCTGTCCGGGCAAGCAATGGTTTTTAGGGAAATCGTTTGACTCGTTCGCGCCCGTCGGTCCGTGGATTGTTACAAAAGACGAAATCCCCGACCCGCAGGCGCTGGCGATTCGATCCATTCTCAACGGACAAGTCATGCAGGACTCGAACACGAAGAACTTCATCTTTTCCGTTCCCCGAATTATTTCGCATATCAGCCAGGGGATTACGCTCAAGCCCGGCGACCTGATTTTTACCGGTTCGCCTCCCGGAATCGGCTACAGCAGAAACCCATCCGTCTTTTTGTGTGACGGAGACGTCATTGAGATTGAAATCGAAGGCGTCGGGACGCTGTCGAACCGAATCGTTCGCGTCTGAAAGACTATCGTGTAACAGTTGAATAAAAAACCGGGACGGCTTTTGCAACATCTTCAAGCCGTCCCGGTTTGATTGACTTACATTCTAACCCTCGTTAGACTCAATTCTCCTCCGGCTCGGCGTTATCAACAGGAACGGAATCGTCTTCTTGCGCTGGTTCGCCTACAGAATCGGAAGTTTCAACGCCCTCTTCGAGTTTTTTGAGTAAATCAATAGCTGGTTGGAATCCGGAATCAGCCAACGCATTAAGTTCGCTGAGGGCAAATTCCTGGTTTTGCTCGACATTCTCATCGCCTTCATAATAAATGCACGCTAAAAAGAACCGGGCGGTTTGAGAACCGTTTTCACTGGCTTTTTTCAGCCATTCAACCCCTTCTTTTTTATTCTCCTTTTCAAAATACAGCATACGGCCATACTCGGATTGAGCGTCTGAATCTCCCAAATCAGCAGCTTGTTTAAACAGTTCAAAAGCTTTTGCGTCATCGTTTTCAACGCCATCGCCATCGCGATATAGAATGCCCAAATTATAGATAGCAACTGGATTGTCGAATTTCACAGCCCTCTTATAATAATTAGCAGCGGTATTTACATTTTTTTTGATGTGTAATGCGGAATTACCATAATTATAATAGATTCCGAACTCTGTCAGTATATTGCCAATGTCTTTCTGATCCAGTTTGGTTGGATTTGACGACAAACAGGAATAAGAACCGGCAGCAACAATCGCAGCGCCGAGAATCGACATAATAACGCACTGTCGGGTTCTTTCTTCGGATTCAAAAGGCGGAGCGACAATAACGCCCAGGAAAAATCCGCCCAATAAACCGCCCACGTGACACCAGTTGTCAATGCCCGGCTGCATGCCGTACATTAAATTGAACACAATAAATGCAATCGCGCCATTTCGGATACCGGAAACCATGTGTAATGGTATAGTTCCATGACGACGAACCATGTACGCCAACAAGGCGCCGTATAGACCAAAAATCGCCCCGGACGCTCCTGCTGAAATAATAGTGGGACTGGCTGTCAAAGACATCAAACTGCCAGCAGCTGCCGATCCCAGATAAACAACCAGAAACAGCAGATTCCCATAGAGGCGTTCAACAAAATTCCCAATTTGCCACAAGATTACCATATTGAACAAAATATGGACCAATCCAATGTGAACAAAAGCGCACGTGATAATTCGATACCATTCGCCAGCGGCTACCAGAGGACCATAGTCTGCGCCAAAGCGCAGGAGAGCAATTCCATTTGGTTCAACACACGTTTCAAAGCCTTCTAAAACGCCCATAGCAATGTAAACCAAAACGCAGAGCGCAACAATGAGAATCGTAAAAAATGAATATGGCGTAAGCTGTTTGAGCTTGTCCATAAACTCCGTTTCCAATGTTACTTCATCGCTTGTCTGTTTGGGAAGAAGTTCAAGAAGCTGCGCTTTCTCGCAATCGAAATCGAGCTTAAACAAAAAGACGTTGTCCGGCTGTCCGCTAAATTTCCCTGCGGGATATTCGCTGAACTGCAAACATCTCAGTTCTTTATTTTCTACAACGTTAGCAATTTGATTCGGATTAACAGTTACGATTACAGGCGGAGTTTTCCATAAAACGTTGCTAGTTCCAGAACGAGTTAAAACAACTTCGTCGTCAGAAACAGCAATCGTACCATAGCCGTTAAGCAACTTGCCCAGCACGCCTTGTCCTTTTAAAAATTTTACTTTGAATTCACGCATATAAACTCCTGGTAAAAAATGACTCCCTGAAAAATGCGTCGGAAAAATACCGGGAATACAATTACTAACGGACGCTGTCCGATTCCAAAGGTTAGTATACTCTGTCAGAAATCAAATTGCAAGAGTCTTGTTACAAAAAAAGCATGAAAATTTTTAGCAAAAATTATTCTGCATACGTAATTATTTATGTAATATTCTGGAAATAATAATCTGGAAACAGAACTCGCCAAAATTCGTATTAAATCATTGCCGCAATTCGCTTCGCGTCTGCTATTTATTTTTGGCTTCCCGAACGATGAAAGCGCTCCAAACCGGCTGATTCGGCATGAACGATCGAAGCTGAGCCGCCGTCAAACCAGTCAGTTTTTCAACAGCAAACGACCCTGATTTGTTTTGAAATTCTGTACACGAATTATTGTAAAACAGAATGTTGCTGTTAACGCTTTGATTATAATAATTGAGAACCGGATTGGTAATCGTCCATCTCAGTTTGGGATTTCTGGCAATTTCCGGGACATAGTTGATATTGGCGCCAAAATCTCCCAAAATGACAATGTCGTCTTCCCCGCGAATAAAGTCTTGAAGCATGGAAAACGTTTGCGTCATAACGGAAAGTTCAGACGCGGCTCTTGCCGGATCAATCCAGACGTTCATGGCAATAAACGTAAACGCCGGGTATTTATCGGTGCTGCGAGCGGTAAACAGAGCGGCAATCGGAGCGCAGGTCATGCGAGTTCCACATTCCAAAACCAGAAGCGTGTTTCTGTCGGCGTCTACCGCGCGGCGATTGTAAATAAACGCTACGTACGGCGCCTGATAGTTTCTGTCCTGTTTGTACTCGGGCGGATAGGCGGTCAGATAGCTGTACGTGCCGCCGTCTGCGTTGAGCGCGTTAATCCACTGCTCAATAACCTGCAAGTCGGAATCGTAAAAGCCCTGCACTGCCAGCAAATCAAATTCTCGCGCCGTTCTGACAAGCGTTTCCTGAACAACCGGGTCTGAAAATTTCATCAGATTCATCCGATTCAGACACACCGTCCCCATTCGGATTTCCTGACGATTTACCGGCGCGGGTGGAGTAAACGAAAGAGTATTTGTCCCCGTCTGCGAAGCAGGCGGCGTCTTGGTTCCATACGCAACGGACTGGCGAACCGGCGGCTGCTTTGCCGGGGCAGGAACTCTCGCTGGGGTTTGCGCTTTCGATGGCGCAGGCGCGCTCGGCGCTGAGCTGTAGGGTTGATCGTCCAGAGGCGCAACCGCCAGAGAACTGTCGTCCGGCATCAAGCCGGGAAGAGACAAGTCGTCGGCAACAGCCGGCATTTCAGGCTCCTGACTGACAAACGCGCTGGACGGATCTGACGCTGGCAAAGTCGGCTGAACGTCCCCGGAACCGGATTCAACAACAGGCTTGGCAACGACTCGACGCTGGATTGTAACCGGACTGACGTGAAACGTCATCGGGCCAACGTGCAGTTCTTTCTTCTCTTCGGACGGCTGCAGTTCGAAATACCGAAAAAACAGCGTCAGAACGACAAACAGCGTTATAATGCCGATTATCCGATTTTTGAAAGGCGCCAGGAGAAGAAATCGTAAAAATTTTAACATATTTCAATTATTATTGAACCCTTTCGGGATTCAGATGGTATACTATAATAAGACATTCTATAATATACCATTAATTTTCAATAATGAAGCCATTTTTTTGGATAGTTATTAGCAATATCGACTATATAATTATATAAACTTAATCCAATATGACGCAAAAACGACTATTTTTAACGATTTTATCGATTTTAACAGCCCTCTGCGGGACGGGATTTGGGGAAACGCTGGTTCTCAAACAAGGCGGACGCATCGAAGGGACAATTCTCAACCCGGCAGGCGCCCAGGAGCCGGAAACGTACCACATTCGCGCCCGGTCTGGCATCGAGATGGAAATCTCTTCCGATCAGGTAGAATACGTAGTTCATCCCGGCGGAGCGTACGAGCAGTACGACAAAAAAGTCAAGCTGATGGCGGATTCCGTCGAAGGCAATATGACAATGGCTAACTGGTGTAAATCCAATAACTTATCGTCGCTGGCAGACCGTCATTACCGCCGGATTCTGGAACTGGAACCGGACAATAAAGAAGCGCGCCGAGAGCTGGGATACATCTGGCATGAAGGCGCATGGACAACCCCGGACGAAGCCTATACCGCCATGGGCATGGTCAAATACAAGGGAAGATGGGTCTATCCGCAGGAAAGAGACATTCAGGAAAACCGCAAAGCAAACCAACAGGCGCAAAATCAATGGAAAAAACAGGTTATCCAATGGCAATCTGAACTGTTTGGAAAAAAGCACCAGCAGGCTCTTGACGGCTTGATGGGAATTACCGACCCGGACGCCGTCCCGGCGCTGGGACAGGTTCTTTCCTCTGACCGTCGGGCGGAAGCGCGGCTGATTTACATCAAAGCGCTGGGAAAGCTGGGAACGCCGGACGCCATGAAAGTTCTGGGACAGTCCGCCATGAACGACCCGCTGGAAGAAGTGCGCCTGTCGTGTCTGGATCAGCTCAAGCAGCATCAGGCGCAAGCCGCCGTTGACTATTTCAGCGTCGAGCTGAAAAGCAAGAACAACGCCCGCGTCAATCGGGCTGGGGAGCTAATCGGGGAAATTGGCGACATGAACGCCGTCCCCGCTCTGATTGCCGCGCTGGTAACGACGCACAAGTACACCATCGCCGGCGGTCCCGGCATGTCAGCCTCGCAAGGCAACGACGGCGTTTCTGGCTTGACGATGGGCGGCGGTCCGAAAACGATTCTCAAAACGCAGCCTAACCTCTCTGTTCTCAACGCTTTGCAGAAGATTACCAATCAAAACTTTGGGTACGACAAGGCCGCTTGGACAAACTGGTATTCACGCAACAAGCAAGGCGGAGTCGAGTCGAACCTGCGGCGAAAAGAAGAAGGCGGAAAATAGACCATGAAAATGTCGATCAAAAAAATTGTATTGTCAATTATCGCTATAATATCGGTGATATTGTGCATACTGATAATCGCTTTCTTCCTTGTGGTTTACAATTTATTCAACAGTCATCCCTTTAGTAAAACTCATTGGACGCCTGAAATCCAGAAGTTTGTTGAAAGCGAGCTAGACGTTCCGTTGCCGGACTCCGTTCCGGTTCAATACTTCTTTTTCGAGACATTCCAGGATTATCACTCAGAATTGTTGATTTCCATCCCGTACTCCGACGTTCCCAAATACATTCCCCAGGGCATCAAGGAAGACGCCCCGTTTGACAGCAAAACAGAATTTTTAGGATACATAAACTCTAAGAAAATAGACTATTCACTTAAGATAAAGCTCAAAGAATTAGAGTTCTATAAAAAGTATTCAGGAACGATAACTGACAAAAGAGTGCATTGCGAAGTTCTCGTTCTATCTCCGCAGGACTTTGAGGCGCTCCCCTCTTCCGCCCCGGTTGACGTATTGATTTATTTCTTTGAATTCTAGGGAATGTGTCACGATTGCGCCAATTACTAATTACTCATTACTAATTACTAATTGTCCTCTCTCCCCCCTGTTTTTTTAAAAAATATTTCGAGTATAATAGCGAATAGGAAACAAGAATCATTTTTTGATTCTTCCGGCAACCGCAAACCTGTACTCATAAAAGCGGCAAGTTGTCAGGACGCAAAGCGCGAGTAGAATCCTTTCTCGCAACTCGCAACTCGCTACTCGCAACTTATTAAACTCGCGATTACCGTAAGAGTCATCTGTTCAAACCAACAGGAGAAATAACATGAAATCGTTTTCAGGACAAGCGCTGGCTCTGACGGTAGCGCTGTTGTGTATTTGCGGGATTGCAGCGGCTCAGGACGCCCCGGAGTCCCCTGCTCCGCTGGGCGACGTCTTGCGCGCGCCGTCGTATCCGCTGGTCGTACACGACCCGCTGTTTAGCATCTGGAGTTCCACCGACAATCCCGGCGACGCCTATACAAAGCACTGGGCGGGTCAGGTTTCCTGCATTACCGTCATGGCGAACGTCGACGGCAAATCGTACATGCTCATGGGCAAAGCCCCCAGAGAACTCGAAGAAGGAGAAATGAAAACCGATGTCGCTATTCTCACGCCGGAATCCATTCGCGTTTGGGCGACCAATACGGTTTACACGTACAAGGCGGACGGCGTCGAGCTTGTCATGCGGTTTCTGTCCCCCATCCTGCCGGACGATTTGATGATTCTCTCCCGTCCTGTAACGTACTTGACCTGGACGGTCAAAGCGACAGACGGCAACAAACACGCCGTTCAGATTTACTACGACAGCACCGCGGAACTGGCGGTTCGAGACGTCAATCAGAAAGTCGCCTGGTCGCGCCCGGCGAGTGAGTCCATGACGGTTATGAAGTTCTGGAACGTCGAACAGCCGATTCTGGAAACCGCCGGCGACCGTCACAAGATCGACTGGGGTTACCAGTTCGTCGCCGTACCGAATCAGCCGGACGTCCAAACGGTTTTCGCCGCTGACGACATAGCGCGATTGCAGTTCTATCAAACCGGGACAATTCCATCCAAAGACGACAAGAAGTTTCCTCGTCAGGCGAACGACCGATGGCCCATGATCGTCGTCCGGTTCAGCCTGAACGAAGTCGCCGATCAGCCGATTGAACGGCGGCTGATGATCGCCTACGACGACGAGTACAGCGTCAATTATCTGGGTATGAAACTGCGTCCGTACTGGCGCAAAGACGGCGCGGAAATTATGTCGGTTTTGAACCTGGCAGACCAGCAGTACGAGGAACTTGTAAATCGCTCGCTCGACTTTGACGCTCAGCTGTACGCCGATGCTGCGAAAGTCGGCGGCGACAAGTACGCTCAGCTGCTTTCCATGACTTATCGTCAGGCGATTGGCGCGCATAAGCTGGTCGTGATGCCCAACGGAACGCCCCTGTTCCTCTCCAAAGAAAACGGCAGCGGCGGGTTTATCGGCACCGTAGACGTTTTGTATCCAACCACGCCCGTTTTGGCTCTGTTTAACGTTGAACTGCTCAAGGGAACCGTTACGCCCATTTTCGAATACGTCAAAACCGGACGCTGGAAGTTTCCCTTCGCGCCGCACGACCTCGGATTTTATCCCAAAGCGTTAGGTCAGCTTTACGGCGGAGGCGAAAAGACGGAAGTGAATCAAATGCCCGTCGAGGAGTCCGGAAACATGATTATCACAACCGCTCTGATTTGTCACATTGAAGGGTCGGCGGAATACGCAGCTCGATACTGGGATTCGCTCTCCCAATGGGCGGCGTTCCTCAAAGACAAGGGATTCGACCCGGAAAACCAGCTCTGCACCGACGACTTCGCCGGGCATCTGGCTCACAACGTCAACCTGTCCGCAAAGGCGATTGTCGCCCTGGCCTGTTACGCCCGACTGTGCGAAATGCGCGGGTTGACCAACGAAGCCGAAGAATATCGCGCGATCGCAGAAAAGTTTGTCGATCAGTGGATTAAAGCCGCCGACGACGGCGACCATTTCCGCCTGGCGTTCGACAAACCCGGCACATGGAGCATGAAATACAATATCGTTTGGGACAAGATTCTTGGGCTAAACCTGTTCCCGAAATCCGTCATGGAAAAGGAAATCGCGTACTACAAGGCTCATCAGATTCGTCCCTACGGCTTGCCCCTGGACAACCGGTCAGACTACACGAAAATGGACTGGGAAGTCTGGACAGCAACCATGGCAGACAATCAGGCGGACTTCGATGCGATTATGACGCCCATCTATCAGTTTATCGACAAGACCCCAGACCGTCTTCCCATGACGGACTGGTATTACTGCTCGAACGCGAAGTTCCGAGGATTTATCGCCCGCTCGGTAATTGGCGGCGTGTTTATTAAAATGCTCGAAGACAAAGACGTTTGGCAGAAATGGTCCAGCCGCGGCGGCAAATAGCGCCCGGCAGCGCAGCGCTAAAGCCGCCGATGAGAGAACGATCTCGCCGTCAGCGGTTTTAGCGTGGGGATTTTCAAAAGGGAATCTGGCTATGAACGACGAAGCAGTATTATCAAACGACGATCGGTTTACGTCCTTTACCTATAACGATCAGGTTATACGGTTTAAGACCTCGCCCCGTCTTGAACGATATACAAAAATTGTAAAATGGGATAACGGCTATATTGTCGTCATGGCTGTATACAACGGCGTAGAAACAGAGGACTATATAGACCTCATTCCCATTTTGGAAAACCTGTGTATAAATCCAGAAGAATTCCTCAAACCGATTAAAAAGGTTCGTATTCAGTATGATTAAAATTGGAAACATCGCAGAAATGAAAAGAATCGCCAACAATGCCGACATCATTGTCAATGGCTATGCTTTTACAAAGATCGCCTTAGGCGTTCAAGTTGTGAACCTCGAACGCTCAACGGCTTGCGTTTTTGGCTCGGACGATTCCGTAATCGAAACCAGCATGGACGACATCGAGTTGGAAATCGTTACAGATTACTACAACCGCAACAAGAGATTTATGGAGGACTAAATGCCGAAGTATTTTTCTTTTAAGGTATGCGGATATTTTCTGTACTTTACCTCACATTGCGTTATCGAAGCCATGCACGTTCACGCCAGCGATACGAAATTAACGGAATCCAGCTCTGCAAAATTCTTTGTTAAAAGCAACGGCGATACAATCGTCGAAAACAGAGGCGTCCTTAGCGACAAAGAAATATCCAAAATTCGAGAGTTTATCAAAGAAAACTACAGAGAAATGTATATCAAGTGGTCTTCTTTCAGCGATCAGGGATTTTTTGGAGAATGACGCATCAGCCTGGAGCGGTGAACGTCCAGGCTGACTGTTAACGGTTTATTCTACGACTCGTACTTGAGCAGATTTTCACCGCTGCAGCTGCTTTTCAAAGACTTCTGTAATCTTGCCGATGACTCTTTCCAGTTCCTCGTCTTTTTTCTGCGGCTGGGAGTTGGCTTCGTCGATCGCGACCTGAATCGCCGTCGAGAGATCGGAAAGCAGTTCCTTCATGGCTTTAATCACGAGGACGGGGAATCCATAGTCGATTTCAGCGTTCTGTGTCTTGTAATCGACTTCCTGATAACGCTCTTCATACGTTCTGACTCGCGTCGACTCCTTTTCTTCATACGGGACATAGCGAACGCAATCTTTCATGACGTTTTCCATCGGCATGATATACGCCGGACGACCGTCGATCTCCCCATTGGGAATGTGACTTTTATTTTCTGCCGGGAGTTTATTCACAAGAGCGGTTAACGTACCCAAAACGTCCTGCAAAGCGCGGCATTGCGGGACGGTCAAGTCCGCCTGAATTCCAGCAAACTCAAAGCGGCCTTTATTGACCGAATTCGCCTGCTGACGCGAACCATGCTGAGCTACGACTTCGCGAATAATCTGGAATACCTGACTCGCCAAAGATTCCGGCGTGTCGACAAGCCAGGACGTCCGCTGGACGGTCTCCATCTTTCCTTTCGCGTTGTAACGAATCTGACGCACTTCCTGCGCCCGAATCGACTGAATCAGTTCCTGCGCCTTGGCAAGTTCGCGTTTCTGTTTTGTAAAAGTCGTTTGAATGCTCATAACTGTTCTCCCATTGATGATTTGTTGAATAACAAAAAATGGAATCGTTTATCACCTGCAATGCACAGATGAGTGAAGATTTCTCTTCAGCGAAAGGCTTAACCCGCCAGACAGCCGAAACCGAAGCTTCTTCGTCCGTTGGGTCGGAACTCCGCCACCGTGAACGCCCAATCCGCTTTCCGCCCGCGAACGAACGAAAAGCAGAAAAACATTGCAACGCCCACTACTTACATGACTCCCGCGTTTACTAAAAGTCTCCCTGTTTCACCCGTAGGCCCACAGGAAAAACTCACCGCCATCGCCCAGTCAGGGTTCAAGCATGACCAGAGGCCACTCGGTTGATTTCCGCACTTACGACCGTGACGCCGTCGCTCGCAAAAAAATAAATGGACCAGGAGTCCCAAAAAGCGCCGCCCCGCTAAAAAACAATAGAAAAGAAATCTGCTTTATCCCATCGGCGGTAAACAATTTTACCGGTGGTAAAAAATTTTACCGCGTCCGGGTTCCTGTCGTCGTTGATAAAAGATATACTCTTATCAACAACTCCAGGCTATTTAAGCCTGAATTCTTCACTCTTCGATGCGCGTTCTCCACTTTGGGACAAGATGGGGAACGCCTGGGCGGACTTTTCGCTTTTAGGACTTCCAATATTCGTTCTTGAATAACTTACAGAATTCGATATTCTGCCTGAAATTTTAATCCTTGAACAGACTTTTTGTTCGAAACCATCTCCCAGTTCTCAGTATACTGAAACCTCAGCAACCGATCCCTGTTCAACAGCTTCTTTTCGTAAAACGATTCCATCTGCACTGAACTTCGCGAAGAAATCCAATCTGAAAATATTATAACCAGGACAAATGCATTGTCAAGGAGTTTTTAAAAGGGATTTTTCAGGAAAGGGACGCCCCCATTTTTATAGTTTTTTCGGGGTTCCTCCTTGTACGGTCTGAGATGAAGTGTAAAATAGAGTTAATTAGAACATTGAGAACTGCAAACGCAGTTCTGACCCTTTAACCTAACACCAACCCTATTCCCTATACCATGACATCAGAAAAGCAGGAACCTGCTGCGGATTTCACGCTCCGTGATTTTCAGCAGTTAATAAAAGACATGTACTACGAGAAAGACGTCGAACGCGGAGCGGAAGGCACGTTTATGTGGCTCATGGAAGAAGTCGGCGAGCTGGCGGCGGCGATTCGCGGTAGCAAAAAGCACGAACTCGGTCCGGAATTCGCCGACGTCCTGGCGTGGCTGATGACAATCGCCAACGTCAAAGGAATCGACCTGACGGAAGAAGTCCATAAAAAGTACGGCTGCGGCTGCCCCGGCTGCGGTCAGTTCCACTGCGTCTGCCCGAACTCCGATAAACCGTAACGTCGTCGTTGATTATATAAAAGGCGCTTCCGATAAGTTAGCTCATGGCGTTTGCGCGGGTCAGTCCGTTCACGGATTTTGGCGAGCCGGGGTGCGTAAGCCCCCGGGAAAATACGGATTTTCACCGATTAGTTAATATAAGTTCATTATTTCTGATATATTATTCTAATCATTTAATAATCCTTTGATTTAAATAATGACTTCAGGACAAAAGTTAATCAATCGGTGTGAATCCGTCTCATCCGTGTTTTCCGTGTGGGACTAACGAGACCCTAAATTAACCATCTTTTAGTTCACAAGCGCCAACTTGTCGGATGGACCTGGAATATCTATAGTCGTTTATTCGCCGCGGTTGTCGTCGTTTTCGTCAGCCTGACGGCGTTCCCACTCATCCCATTCTTCCTTTGCGCGCTGGATGTTTTCGCGGGTTTGCTGTTCAATTTGTTTCTCCATTTCTATCAATTCGTCTTTGAAAGCTTTCATTTTTCTAAGGTTTGCTTCCCGTTCAGGCGTCATTTCACGTTCTTCGCGCGGAAAGAATTCGGGGCGTTCCGGAATGAGCAGATAGTCAACGTCAAAACTGTTAGTTGCAAACGTTATCAGCCCAGGCAATCCAACGATTTGATCTGGACGAATGAGTTTCGCCCAAGCGTGGTAAGGAAGAACCCGAATTAGTCCCGTTCGCGTTGGTGCAAATTCCAGAAGAATCGCGCCCATCGGATCAATTACAGTCGCACAGGAAATAATCGCCCTGCTATTATTTTTGGGCATCGGATTGCCGTCGACGTCCAAAAATCGAACGTTCAGGAAAACGCATTGTTCTTCGTCGTTCGGGTCAAGCCAGACAACAATCTTGCCTTTACCGGGACAAACGTATTCCCAACATTCGTCCTTCTCGTTAAGAGTCATTCGACCGCCATAGCCAGAAAATCGGGCGAAAAAATTTCTATATTCTACCATATTTTTTCCTCTCTATGAAAAACAGGAATCACAGCATTCCGACTGGAAACAATTCCGCCGGACAGATAATACATATATACGAAAAAACTGAATGGAACGTTACAAAAAAATTCCCAAAAAAGACGAACTCTATTGGCAACATGAGAATAGAACGCCGCGTCAGCGGCAGCGGACGTTAGTCCGCTAAGTCCCGAAGGGACGAAATCTTTGTAACCGGCGGTTTCAACCGCCGGAGGAAAAGACAAAACTATATAATTCGCAAAATACGCTTTTCCTTCCGCGCCCCCGGTGGGGGCGCGGGAGGAAAAGCGGTGAAAGCGATAGGGAAAGGACTTTGTATACACTCCGTAGGCTAAAGCCTACGGTTACAAGAGTTGCGTCCCTCCGGGACGAGATTCTACTTCAAGCTTTTCTCTCTTCATAAAACAATTTTTCCAGTTCCCAATGATCCCTAAAATATCTCACACTCCATAAAAACAGATGCGTTTAAAACTGCCCGGGAGATTTTGACGTCTCCCGGGATCAGTTGTTCATTCCTCCAAAACGTGTTTTATACAATCCGCATTGGAACTCAACAGAATTCATCGGCGGTCAGTTGTTACAGAGCGCTCTGACCGCCTTGCGGCGCAGATTAGTACATTCCGCCCATGTCCGGCGCAGCAGGAGCGGGAGCTTCCGGCTTCGGCTTTTCAGCAATCAAAGCGTCGGAGGTGAGCAGCATGGACGCAACGGACGCAGCGTTCTGCAGCGCGGTGCGGGTAACCTTGGTCGGGTCGATAACGCCCGCGGCAACGAGGTCTTCGTAAACGCCGGTTGCAGCGTTGTAGCCGTTGTTCCCTTCGGTTTCTGAAACCTTCTCGCAGACAATTCCGCCGTCCTGGCCGGCATTGTCGGCAATTTGAGTCAACGGGGACTTGCAGGCGCGAAGAATGATGTTGTACCCGATCTTTTCGTCTTCTGACATCTTCTTGTCAGGCGCGCAGGCTTTCGCCGCACGAACCAGAGCAACGCCGCCGCCGGGCAGGATGCCTTCTTCGACAGCTGCGCGGGTCGCGTTGAGGGCGTCTTCGACGCGCATCTTCTTCTGTTTCATTTCGGACTCGGTCGTTGCGCCAACGTTGACTTTGGCAACGCCGCCGACCAGTTTCGCCAGTCGTTCTTCGAGCTTTTCCTTGTCGTAGTCGGAAGTCGCCTTTTCGATTTCGCGGCGAAGCTGTTCGACTCTCGCCTTGATATCAGCCGACTTGCCAGCGCCGTCGATGATGGTCGTGTTGTCTTTATCGACGGTAATCTTTTTGGCGCGGCCGAGGTCAGCCAGAGTAACGTTTTCGAGCGTCTTGCCGAGGCTTTCAAAAATAGCCGTTCCGCCGGTGAGGATAGCAATGTCTTCCAGCATGGCCTTGCGGCGATCGCCGTAGCCGGGCGCCTTGACAGCGCAGACCTTGAACGTGCCGCGCAGACGGTTGATAACCAGCGTCGCCAGCGCTTCCCCGTCGATGTCTTCAGCAATAATCATCAACGGTTTGCCGGACTGAACGACAGCTTCCAGAACCGGGAGCATGTCTTTGATGTTGCTGATCTTCTTTTCGTAAATCAGAACGTAGGCGTCTTCCAGTTCGCAGGTCATCTTCTGAGGATCGGAAACGAAGTACGGAGACAGGTATCCGCGATCGAACTGCATGCCTTCGACCCATTCGACGTCCATTTTGAGGGACTTGCCTTCATCGACGGTAATAACGCCGTCTTTGCCGACCTTTTCCATGGCGTCTGCCAGAAGGTCGCCGATTTCCTTGTCGTTATTGGCGGCAATGGATCCGACCTGAGACATCTCTTTTTTCGTTTTAATGGCGATGGACATTTCCGACAGCTTGGCGACGACGTCGTCTACGGCTTTGTCCAAACCGCGTTTGAGCTGAAGCGGATTGACGCCGGAAACGACGGCTTTAAGTCCTTCGTTGAAAATGGCTTCCGCCAGAATGGTAGCGGTGGTTGTACCATCGCCGGCAACGTCGTTGGTTTTAGAGGCGACTTCGCGAACCATCTTGGCGCCCATGTTCTCGTAGACGTCTTCCAGATCGATTTCCTTGGCGACGGTAACGCCGTCCTTGGTAACCAGCGGAGCGCCGAAGCTCTTCTGAATAATAACGTTGCGGCCTCGCGGTCCGAGCGTAACCTTAACCGCTTTAGCCAACTTTTCAACGCCGCGTCGCATTGCATCGCGCGCTTCCTGATTGAACGCAATCATCTTTGCCATTGTATATAATCTCCTGTTGTGTTGTTGTTAAAATTGGGAAAGTTAGAGAGCGTTGAGCGTCCTCGCGAATCTCCCGCTGAAAACGCCCATTGCAGACAACGTATTATTCGATTACCGCCAGAACGTCTGACTCGAACATGATAAGCAGGTCGCGATCGTACCCTTTGACGTCGATGCCGGCGTACGAGGTGAACAGAACGCGGTCGCCCGGCTTAACCTGGAACGTGGAACGAGAGCCGTCCTTGAGCAATTTGCCGTTTCCAACCGCCAGAACGACGCCGCGAGACGGTTTCTCTTTAGCGGAATCCGGCAGAACGATGCCGCCGGCGGTTACCGTGTTGCTGTCTTCGCGTTCGACAAGAATATGTTCTCCGAGAGGCTGAAGGTCGATGGATTTTACCGCTGCTTTTTTAGCCATGTCTAAAACTCCTTTACAGACTTGCGTTAAATGGGTTATGTAATATATTGGTTTACTGTTGGAATTGGCGTTATTTATTGTACGGAGGAAATCAACATTTCGCCCCCAGCGCCAATCTGGCGCCAAAAATAACGTTGTTCCCTTAAAGTGCAAATTTTATGCCAATCGGTATTCGCCATCAAAAAAGACCCTATCCCAACGTATATTAACGCAAACCCAATATTAACAGAATTCTTAGACTTTTCCGCTCTGCCAATTTGGCAGAAGGAGAACTCCATCTAACGCCGGATTCGCCGATAGATGAAAGGCGGTCGGCGAGCCGGGGTGCGTAAGCCCCCGGGCGTGAGCGAAGCGAACGTAAAATGGAAGGCGGTAATGAAGCGACCATCGGGAGCGGAATTACGCAGTTCGCCGTTAGGCGAACAAAACGGTATGTGTAAGCGCCAGTAAAATCTCACGCGGAGCCGCGGAGACGCGGAGGACGTTCGCAAAGAAATGAAAGGCGGTAACGGAAAAGAAAAACAATCTTCCGCTAGAACCGCGTAGCGGTTCAATATTCCTAGCCGTGGGTTTTAACCCACGGAGCGTAGCGAACGAAGTTACGCTTTGTTCGAAGCGTGCAAACCCAAACGACGAAGCCGAAAACCTCCCTTGGATGTAGCCCGTCCTCGGGCTACAACTTGACGGCTTTGCCGTCAAGGAAATGCGGAAGCCTCCCAAAGTCTTTTTCGCAGAACAACCGCTCCGACCCGCTGGATCGCGGCTGTCTCAGCCGCCGAAGAAATCTCACGCGGAGCCGCGGAGATGCGGAGGAGGAGTCAGCGGGGCGGATTTAACGTGAAACGCTGGAACGTTCAACGCGTCCGAAAGGACGCCATTTCTATAACCGTCGACTTTAGTCTACGGGCAGCGAAGCCTATCCCGCCTCCCAATCGAGTCAGTTCTTGCCAAGACTATTCAAGCGACCAACGGGAGCGAATATAATACGTCTCGCGCGGGAGCGCGGATCGGGAGCGGCGCCTCGCCGCCCGCCGGTTATAGAAATGTAACCCCATTCGGGGTTAGAACGAACGCTTCGCGTCCGATTTTTTCTTTGCGTTCTTTGCGGCTTAATACCTGACAAACAAAAAGCGGGAGTTTCCTCCCGCTTTAGCGTTTATTCTTTTACGATTTAAGCGTAACTACTATTTACCTGTTCTTTTTCTCACGTACAGCAGCCCCGCAGCTCCGAGTAACAGCAACGCCCACGTTGACGGTTCAGGAACGCCAGAACCGGGTTCGGGGGCGGCTTTAATACCGATCAGATACAAGCCGTCAGCGGTTCGACCTTCCAATTTGAACAAATCTGTCATATTCCCCAGCCACGGGTTATAATCGACATTGGCGTCAAATCCGCCGCCGGAAACCAACTGGAATTCGTTGCCCACTGCCGCCCAGCTGTCCGCGTCGTTATTTGCAAAGTCCAGCAGAATCACGCCGTCGTCAGCCGTAAAAGTACCGTTGCTTTGCATAACAAACAGGTCGTGATTTACGTCTGCCCCGTCGGCATACTCGCCGAACTCAAACCACGCAACGCCGTTTGAATCTGCGGTAGCGCCTTTGAATGTGATATTGCCAGTAATGTCGGCTTCACCGATGGAATTGCCGGGCGAGAAAACCGAGCCATTGAAAACCTCAATACTGCCTTCAAAGTAGCCTCTGAAATCCAACTCGCCGGAAGAAACCGTCAAGCTGTCAGCAGTAACTTTATTGTTAGCGCCTGCGTAGAGTTTCAAAGCAACTTCATTTGCGGTATCAACTGTGATTTTCTGAGCGGTAATCGACCCGATAAACGTTGACTCATCGTCGTTACTGAGCGTCAAATCGCCGTCAACCGTCAGCGTTGCGGGATTGCTTTCACTTCCGCCGGAAAGATTGTATAGCGTACTGCTTGAGCCAATATTGAGCGTACCTGATGAAAGATTAACGCCGCTGTTGGACGAAAGAACCAAACCGTCAACGTTGACTGTCCCGCCGTTTAGAGTCAGCGTTCCCGTTAAATTCTCATCAACGCCGAGTGTAAGCGTACCAGAAGATGTGTAAGATCCATCGCTGTTAATTGTCAAATTCGCGTTAACTGTTCGGTCTGCGCTGTCTGTTATTGAGTGATTAATAATAACGTCGGTTTGAGAATCCGGAACCGCTTTGTATGACCAGTTTGTATCTGTTGACCAGGCGCCATCGTTTTGAGTTACAGAACCTCCATCCGCTCTGGCAAGCTGAACGCCTAAACCAATTCCATCCACTTGGTTATTAAATATGGAAGTGATTTCCTCGGTAGTTAATGCACGATTCCAAAATGCAACTTCATCTACACTACCGCGAAAATAATAGTCTTTATTGGATAAATCGGTTGCAATATACCATTTATTAGAATTGACAAAGGTGTCAATAGTAGAAATATCAAGTGTTGTAAGCTTTTGTAAACTTCCATCGTTTACATCGTTATATATACCATAATAAAGGTCTGCCTTGCCTGTCGTTAAGTCTGCTGAAATCGCAACAAATTGCCATTTATTAGCTACGGTTAATTTTTGCTCATTTTTATAAAATTTACGGTGTTCTACAGTTCCATCGCCAAAGTTAAAATAAGGCGCTTGTTGGTACTGTGTGTCAATAGTGATACCAGGATTAGTGCCATTATCCCAATATTCATTTGAAATAACAACTCGAGGGTTTGTTGTATTTTCCGTTGGATAAAACCAACACATAAGGGTCAATTTACCTTCTTTACCTGCAGCAATTCCAAAGTTAGTGGAATTGGAATTTTCCAGACGTACATAAGCGCTGTTGCTAAAATAAATAGAATTACCAATGAAACCGCTGTCAAACGTTCCATTAACATTAGCTCCATTAGAAGTATTCATAGCGTCAGCTGTATTGCTTTCAAACCAATAGCCATGAATAAAGCCGTCTGAAATAACGGTATCGGCATAAGAAAATGCGCAGAAGATAATGCCCAAAAGAAAAGCGTTTACAACCCCAAACAATAATCCGCGTGTTAAAATGCGGGGGGGGGGAGAAATGAGTAGTCTTGTGATTTAGCCATTATTTTACTCCTTCTGTTGGGTAAAACTGGTAAACGGTTATTGAAACGACTTTTGCGGCGGTACGCCCGGACACAAAAATAATATCGCTTTATTACATTAACTACATTATACACTCAATTCGGCAATCGTGAAGTGCTAAATGGGAAAATTTTTGAAAAAAAGTGAAAAATTTTGAGAAAATGGGGGAATTAGGCAGTAGGCAGTAGGCGCGGGGGTGCGAAGCGCACGCGAACTCCTCCGCGTCTCCGCGCCTCCGCGTGAGATTTTTTTGGCGGCTGATACAGCCGCGATCCAGTTATTCGAGCGAGCTTTCCTGCGAAAGAGGTTTTCGGAGGCTTCCGCCGCAAGCGTTCTCCAATTAATAACTTTGCGGACTTCGCGAACTTTGCGTGAGACTTCTTTTGCGGACTTCGTCCGCGACCCGATATGGTTATCGACTGCGGCGAAAGGTTTTTAGCGGGTCATTGGACAAGGCGGCGTCAAGCCGCCGCACTCCCCCGACGCAAGCGCACTCCCGAGATGTCACGCTTGCGCCCCTACTGCCTACTCCCTACTGCCTACTGCCTTCTAAACGGCATTACCAGCGTCTGCTCTTCGATCTTCTTCAGGTACGCTTCCATGGCTTGAGCGTCCATTTTCGTCTTGCTCCAGCTGGGGGTAAGGTACGTGTCAACGAACGGAACGAACGTCGCTTCGGTTGCGGTCAGGTTGGCGACGGCGTAGCCGAGGTCGCCCCACGGTCCGGTTGCGGCGAACCCCAGGCTGGGCAGTCCCTTAACGTTTTCGACCATCCATTTGTGAGCGTGTCCATGAAGGTATCCGGGACAGCAGGGGCATTCCAGCAGAATATCCGTCAAGTTGGTTTCGTTGAGCAGATGATGGCACCCGACAAAAACCGGCTTCGTCGCGACTATATACTCCTTGAGCTTGTCAATAAGCCAGTCTCTTTGATCCCGACGAATCTCTCCGCGAACCTGACCTTCCATATAGGAATCCAGGAGAATAAAGTCCGCCCGGTGCGTGCGGACAATATGAACGTATCTGTTCTTGACCCGCGGCTTCTTCTCTTTTCGTTCCGGGAACGCCTCATAGAAATTATTGAGCCGGTCGTGGTTGCCCATCGTCGTTTCCCATTTAATCCCGGCTTTGTCAATCGG
>JAFZAL010000007.1 GCA_017557195.1 Thermoguttaceae bacterium
CCCCGTCGAGGCGGCTGCCGCCTGCAAAGCACACGACTGGGTCAAGATGGGCGAGCTGATGTACCAGTCTCACGCGTCCATGCGCGACGATTTCCAAATTACGTGTTCCGAATTGGACACGCTGGTTGACCTTGCCGCGGCAAAAGGCGTTGAGGGCGGCGTTTACGGCGCGAGAATGACCGGCGGCGGATTCGGCGGCTGCGCTGTCGCCTTAGTTAAAACCGACGCTGTCGAAGACCTGATGGCGTACTTCGCCAAAGAATACGAAGCCAAGACGGGAATCAAACCGTTTATCTTCGTTTCGCGCCCCGGCAACGGCTCTGCGATTGAAAGCTGATTCTTTGCAAGGTCAGTCCCCGACGGCGTTTACCCTCGCGCCGTCAAATTGAAATGGAAACGCGCCAATTGTACCGTTGATCCGGTTATGGTTGGCGCGCTGCGTTTTTTAGCGTTCTGCTCGTTTCTCGCTCAAAAGAGCCTGTCTGGTAATCTTAATCTCCTATTTTCTATATTTTTTCCTGCGTTTTCGTCCTAATATATAGAATAATAAGCTATATTGTCATAGACGAGGAAAAATATAAGCTATTTTTGACAATAAATACTGTTAAAGGGAATATTGCCATGTCGGATGTAGAGACGCTCAAAAAGCTCAAAGAAACGTGCGGCGCGATTAAATCGGAACTGTCCAGGGCGATTGTCGGGCAGGAGCAGACCATCGACGCCTTGATTAGCTGTCTGCTGTGCGGCGGGAACTGTTTGCTGACCGGGGTTCCGGGGCTGGCGAAGACGCTGCTGGTTCGCTCGTTGGCGCAGACGCTCAATTTGTCGTTTAGCCGAATCCAGTTCACTCCGGATTTGATGCCGTCGGATATTATCGGGACGGAAATCCTTCAGGAAGACAAGACGACCCGCAGCCGGAGTTTGAAATTCCAGCAGGGACCGCTGTTCGCCAATCTGGTGTTGGCGGACGAGATCAACCGGACGCCGCCGAAAACGCAGGCGGCTCTTCTGGAAGCGATGCAGGAAGGTCAGGCGACCGTTGGCGGGCAGACGTACGCGCTGCCGAAGCCGTTTTTCGTTCTCGCCACGCAAAACCCCATCGAACAGGGCGGCACGTACCCGCTGCCGGAGGCGCAGCTGGACAGATTCATGTTCAACGTCCCGCTGACGTATCCCAACGAAAAGGACGAGCTGGAAGTGATTCTGCGCTGTCAGCCGGGGGAATCGGAACCGCTCAAGGCGCAGGCGTCGGGCGAGTTGATTCGACAATTCCAAAAGCTGGTTCGGTCGATGCCGGTTGACGAGCAGACGGCGCGGCGCGCGCTGGCTATCGTTCGGCAGTCGCGTCCGGAGGAAACGTCTTGTGACGCTGTTCGGCAGTACGTTCGCTGGGGAGCGGGTCCGCGAGCGGGACAGTATCTTGTTTTGGCGGCTCGCGCGGCGGCGGCAATGGACGGGCGCGTCAACCCGCTGCCGGAAGATGTGAAAAAAGTCGCGCCGCTGGTAATGCGTCACAGAATCGTTCTCAATTTCCATGCAGAGGCGGAAAACGTCAACGCAGACGAGGTGGTCAAGCAGATAGTCGACAATGGATAAAAACGCAGCGCGTCTTTCTGACGAATTCTCTCCGCTCGATTTGAGCCTCGCGACTCTTGCTCAGCTGTCGGGGTTGAAACTCCGCAGCCGGCGCGTCGTTGAGGGCTTGCTGGCAGGAGAGCATCGCGGGGCGGGACAGGGCTTGGCGGTTGAGTTCGCTCAGCTTCGCCCGTACTCGCCGGGAGACGAACTGCGCAGAGTCGATTGGAAAGTGTACGCTCGAACCGACAAACTGCACGTGCGGCAGTACGAGGAAGACGTCGATTTATGCGTCTATATTTTGCTCGACGCCTCAGCGGGAATGGGGTATAAGGGGGAATCATCCCCGTTGAGCAAGTTTGAATACGCCCAGATTCTCTCGGGCGTCAACGCCTATTTGGCTTTGCGTCAAAACGATTCCGCCTGTTGGGCGGCGTCCGGAAAAGACGTCGACGTCAGCGCGCCGTTTCGCGGTCTGAACCAATGGACGACGTTTCTGGACTCGCTGGACGAGACGTCTGTTACAAATCGCCTTCCAAACGGAAACGCCTCGATCAGCGCGGCGCTTTCTCATGTCTTAACGCGCTGGCAGAGAAAGGGACTGGTTCTGATTTTTAGCGACTTTTTCGACGCGCCGGAATCGGTGGAGTCCGCCTTGAAACGGCTTCGTGCGATGGGACATGACTGCCGCGTTTATCAAGTCCTTGACCGGGACGAGCTGACGTTTCCGTTCAATAACAGAACCCACTTTGTCGATTTGGAATCGGACGCGCGCGGTCTGGACGCAGAGCCGTCACAGATTAAAACAGCGTACCTTGAAGCGCTGGAGCGTCATCTCAGCGCGATTCGGTCAATTTGCAGCGCGTTGGAAATCGAATACCGTCTGGCGCCAACCGATGTTCCCGTTGAGCAGATTCTTCGCGGAGGGGGGACGCCATGACGCTGTTACAGCCCTGGATTCTGCTGACTCTCCCGCTTGCGCTGGCGCCGTTGGTTCTGTACTGGCTTCGACGCCGCTGGACGGAACGCCGCTCGTGGGCGGCTATGGACATTCTGTTACAGGCGTACAAAACGGATGCGCCCAAGCAAAAACAGTCCGACGTCGTTCAGCTCATTATGCAAACCGCGCTGATCCTGCTGGCTGTCGTTCTGGTCGCTCAACCCGTGTTTTACGTTCCCCAGCAGACCGAGGTTTCCAACTCACAAACCGACGCCCCGAGGGAATTGCACAGCGTTTATCTGGTTGTAGATGACGTCTCGACCAACGCCCCAGCGTATTTCAAGGCGGGGTTTGAACAAATCGGAAACGATGTCAGCTTTGACGTTTCGACCCCGGACGCTGCCAACCCGACAACGGCTCAAAACGCCGACGTCTTGATTCTGCACGGGATTCGCAGCGTCCCGCAATGGCTGGCGAAAGTCGTAGAAAATCGAGGAACGGAACGCCGCCCTGTCTGGATTTTTGCCCCGCATAATTTGGACGACTCGTCACGCCATCTGTTACAAGACGTTTTGCCTCCGTTGGCAGGGGAACCGTCTAAAACGGCGCGGCCGTATGAAACGCTCAATCCCCGCAGTCTGCTGTGGCAGACGCCGGACTTTGAACCGCTCGCTGGCAAGCCCGTTCCGTTCCCGTCGCTGATTAACAGCGTTTACGAATCGACCGACGGCTGGTCTACGGCGTTTTCCGACAGCTCGACAATCCTTTCCCGCGACGGCGTCTGGGTCTTTTCGTCTGCCGTAGACGGAACGCAGTCCGCCTGGCCGATGAGCGATTTATGGGTTCCGCTGCTGGACAGGATCGCGAAGGTATCGCTTAATAGTTGCGACGACGAGGCGCCCAATCCTGATGGCAACGTTTATAATTTCTCGCAACTCGCAACTCGCAACTCGCAACTTTCGAGAGTATTAGCTATTATTGGTCTGCTAATCCTTGTAACGCTGTTTTGGCGATTCGGGCGAAAGCCGAGCCGATATTCTCTGCGGGAACGACGTTGGGGCTGGATTTGCTTTATTGCGGCGGGCGCGATTTTGTGTGTTATGGCGATTCAGGCGACGTTTAAACCCGTCGTTTGGGTCAAACCGTCGATTCTCTTTCTGGTGGACGATTCGCAAAGCATGAACTTGCCGCAGCAGCCTGGCGACGCTCAAACCCGAAATCAGGCGATGGTTCAATGGGTCGATAAGAATACAGACGCTCTGGAAAGGCTGTTACAGAATTATTGTCTCTTTGAGAGTTCGTTCAGTTCGCCGGAGACGGTTACGGAAATTACAAACGCTGCAGACTGGAAATCGGCGTTGGAGAAACGATCGGCAGACGCTCTGACGTCTGACCCAGCTGGCTCGCTGGCGCATGGCGTAGAAGCGCTCAGTTCCCAAATTGACCGTCAGACGCTTTCTACTGCGTTTATCCTTTCAGACGGCGCGACGGTCGGTCAGCCAGCGCCGGATTCAGAACAATCTCTTAACCATCAACGTCAGTCGGGCGTCAACCCGCGAGTTTTCGCCATGGCGCTGGGGCAGGACAAGCCGATTCCCAATGCAGCAATAGAAAACGTCAAGCTGGACTCCGTTCTCTTTGCCGGACACGAAAACGAGCTGGAATTTCAGCTTCGCGCCGACGGACTTCAGGGAAAAACCGTTAAGGTTGAACTGACAGAAAAAGAGCGCCGGTCTTCGGAACCGAGGGTTACAGGTTCGAAAGATATCAAGATAACGTCGCCGCATTTCGTTGCGGAACAGTCGTTTAAGGTCGTTCCGCCGGAGTCGGGCGAGTACGAGTACACGCTGCAAATCGTCAACCGGGACGACGAGTTTATCAAGGCGGATAACGCGGTTACTCGTCAGGCGGAGGCGGAAGAACGGCAGATCCGGGTTCTGCTCGTTTCCGGGGCGCCGAATTGGGAGTTCCGCTATCTGCGAAACCTCCTGGCGCGGACGGGCATGGTCAAGCTGTCCGTTGTGTTACAAAACGCGTCTAAAGAATACGTCAAAGAGGATTCCTGCGCTTTGGAATCGTTCCCGACCTCAGCGGAAAACCTCAACGAATTCGACGCACTGATTTTCATCAATCCCGTTTTGGACTGGCTGACGGCAGATCAGCAAGACGCGTTGCGGGAATACTTTTCTGGCGAGTTGCGAGAGAATTCAACCAACAAGGCGATTATATGTTTTTGGAACGCTCAGACGGATTTCGCGCCTGTTGCGGCGCTGGACGGTCGCTTGATTCCGTTTGACGTCAGCGCGGCAGCCGCCCCGTCGGGGAAGATTCGCAACGCTGCAGCGATTTCCCCGCTGGGACAGACAACCGCCTGGCTTCAGATGTCGTCAAAAGACAAATTCGACTGGTCGACGCTGCCGCCGCTGGGGGCTGTCGTTTCGGTCAAACAGCTCAAGGCGAACGTCCAAACCCTGTTGACGACGGCGGACGACGCCTCGCCCCTGCTGACGGTTTACGACGTTGGAAACGTTCGTGTCGCAACCGTTTTGACGGATTCCCTGTGGCGATGGCGGCAGGGAGCAGGCGAGGCGATTTACAACCAGTTCCAAGTCAACCTCGTTCGAGCGATGGTCAAGCCGTCTGCCGACAGCCGCGTTGAAAAGCCGGTCGAGGGCGCTGTCGTTCCAGAAGAATGGCGTAACACCAGCGCCAATTCCGCCGCATTGTCAGAACTGTGCAAGCCGACCGGCGGCTTCGTATTCCGTCCAGCGGACAGCCAATCCGTCCTCGACGCTATACGTCCAGATGCGCCCCGGGTTCGCGTCGTCCGCCCGCCCGTTGCGATATGGAATCAATTTTGGCTTTTGGCGCTTTTACTCGCCGTCCTCCTGTTTGACTGGTCGAGACTGTACTTGAAAAAGGAATAGACGTTTTTGTAATCCGATTTTATAATGCCGTTATCCCGATTTTATTTCTGGCGAAACGCGTCGACCGCCGTGATGATTCTTGGCGCGATTTGGGAGACGTTTGTCTTTTTCATGGCGTTTGGGTTTATTGCCGGCGTTGCCGATTACTACTATGAATTCTCAACGCCAGCGAGAATCGGTATCCTGATTTTGGGAATCGCTCTCAGCGCCGCTCTTTTGACCGTATTGCTGTTACGAGCGAGAAAGAAGATTCAGAATACCGCGTCCTCGATGGAACAGTATCTTGGGATGAAGCCCGGCGAACTGACAGCGGCTTTGGAATTTCAGCAGCGAGGCGCAGCGGTCAACGAGTCGGCGGAATTGGCTCAAGCGGCAATTTCTAACGCAGACGACGCTCTTCAGCAAGGACGTCTTGATCAATGGCTGACAAGTCAGCTTCCGTTACTGCGCTGGATTATAGAATTGATCGCGGCGGTTGTGTTTCTGGCTGCCGTTTTTTCGGCGTTCAATTCAAAAAATGCGGCACAGCGTCTGCTCAATCCGCGATATTCCGAAAGATACGTTAAATCGTATCATCAGGATTGGTATTTCCCGGACATTGAATCCTTTACCATTCGAGTTATTCCGCCGGCGGCGACGATGACCGGCGCTTTTGACGTTCCCCCATACGAAGACGCCGTTATCCCTGCCGGCTCGACAGTTCGATTTACTGTAACAATCGAAAACGCTGGTGACAATATACAGGCGTCGATACAGGTAATTAATAACGAGGATAACTCGCAGGAAACGATTCCTCTGGAAAGTCCGTATATTGACGGGAATGTCTACAAAGCGGAACGACGCTGGAACTCATCCGCTCAATACAGATTGTTTATAACGTCCGAAGATAAAGAAAAAGAACATTCCTCGACCTATGAGACAATATGGCATACAATCGACGTTACACCGGACGAAGCGCCGAAAGCGGAACTGATCGCGTGTCAAACGCCGGATATGGAAGTCGTGGCGGACGCCCTGATTCCACTGGAAATCCGGTCGTCGGACGATTACGGCGTCGTGTCAACGTCGGTGAGATGGCGAATTCTCAAGCCGGAGGAAATCCAGACGGGCGTCAAGCCGACGAAAATCGTGTATCAGCGTCAGCCGGTTTGGGATGCGTTTCAGGATGAGTCGATCAAGCGTCCGCCGAAGGAACGAACGGAAACGACGGCTCTGAATTTGTCGACCATGGAGCTGCAGCCGGGCGCTCAGCTGGACGTGATGGCTCAGGCGGTCGACACCCGCATGGAAGAAGGCGACAGCGCGCTGCTGCGGCTGAAAGTTGTAACAGCGGACGAACTCAACAAGATTCTCGTCGCTGCCCGAATTCGAATCGGTTCTGAACTGCGGCGTGCGCTGGACACGCTTTCCAAGGCGCAAAACGAATCGAACCCGGCAGCGGCGGCGGGACTGTACGACGAGTTCGCCCGTCAAACGTGGGGCGAGAAAGACGGCGTTCGCGGTCAGCTAACGGCGCTGGTCGAACGGGTCAAGATGAACCACGCGCCGTGGGGCAGAACGCTTGTCGACCTCGAGTCGGCGGGGCTGTGGCTGGAAAAGCTGCAGTCGCAGTATCACGACGAAATCGCTCGGCTTTTCTCGATTCTCACTTTGGACGCGTCCGACCGGAACGCGCAAAGCCGGCTGAAAGAATTCATTCAAAAGCTGTCGGAGGAACTGACGCTGGCGACGGACTCGTTTGGTCAGTGGCGGCAGTACCGGGAACTGTGCGAGTCGTTCCGAGAGATTCGTCACACCGTATTGTCCCTTGAAAAACAGATTCGAAATGGAATGACGCCGGAGACGATTGAAACTATCGCGACCGTCGTTCCGCAAACGGCTGTTCAGACGCAGGCGTGGCTGGCTCAGGCTTCGGAATCCGCCGTGGCGTACGAGCAAACGGAATCGCAGCCGCAGGCGGCGAAATGGTCGGCGGCGTTACAGCAAACGGTGAAAGTACTCGACGCCCCGCTGCTGCGTCCGGTTTACGCTCAGGCGCTGGAAACGAACAACGCGGTCAGCGCCAGCGCAGCAATCGTCCATTTACGGGAAATCTACGACCGAGCCTGGGCGATTCTCTCTGCTTCCGGAGACGACGCCGCTCAAAAGCGGCTGGAACTCAAGGCGGAAGTCGAACAGATTTACGATCAGCAGGTAACGCTCAATGAGGCGACAAAGTCCATTCAAAAGGACGACAACATCGAAACGGCGACGCTGGCAAGCCGTCAGCAGGAGTTGGCAGACAGGGTCGGGGCGCTCGACGCTCCCAACATGACTGTTGTAACAGATACTTTGTTACAAGCACGAGCGTATATGGCGCAAGCCGCCGAGTTCATTCAGCAAGGACAAAGCGTCGAAAACATTGCCGTCTGTCAAAACGAGGCGACAGAACGGTTAGAGCAGATTCTCGACACGCTCAACGAAGCGGAACAGCTGGCAATTCTGGCGATGAACAGAGCGAACGAATCGGAAGTCGCTCAGCCGGATTCTGCCGACAATTCCGACGCCGACAGGCCGCAGAGCAAGGTTTCTATTGAAGACTTGAAACTACTGGAATTGCAGCAGCGTCAGGTTTTGGAGCAAACGCGTCAGGCGTACGCTGACGCCTTGGACGCCGGGTCGATGACGCTTTCGGAAGAGTCCGCCGCGGTATTGGCGGACAGACAGCAACGGCTGGCGTCGTTGACGTGGTTTTTGACGACTGTTACAGTTTCGCCGGAACTGCTTCGCGGGGAGCGTCCGAAAGACGCCGATTCTCCCGACTCTCTCGACGACGCCCTGTTGGGCGACCTGACCGCTGAGGTTGAGGAGAATCTATCCGACGCTCAAAAAGCCGAACGGGAACAAAAGCGAAAAGAGCAGGAATTCCTCGATACGGTTTGGAACGAGTTGGGAACCGCCGCGGTGTCGGAAGAGGACGCGCCGCTGCTGGAAATCGTCCGGCTCATGCGGCAGACGTACGAGCTGTTCAAGCTCCGCGACGCCGGCGAAATCAATCAGGGACTGCAGGAACAGATTTGCGATCATTTTATTTCGTTTATCAATCAGCTGTCGTTTTCCCGAAGTAAACAGAAGGACGCTAACAGCAAAGCGCCGGAGTCGGGCGACAAGAAACAGAACGATCAAAACCAGAACGAAGGCGCCGACGACGAAAAGACAGTTGACGCCTCAACGCCGGGCGCGGGCGAGAAAACGTCTGACGGCGAGTCACAGACGATCTCAGACGAACAAGCTGAGACATTAAAGCGCCGCATCTGGGGCGAGCTTCCGCCGGAAATCCAGCAGGCGTTCCCGATAGATACAAAACCGATTCCACTGCCGGGCTATCAAGACAAAATTGACCGGTACTGGAAAGAATTGGAAAAATGAGTATAATGGGTAGTGAGAGAGTGGTTAGTGGTAAGTGGTTAGTAGAAAGTGGTAAGTGAGATGAGCGCTTTGCGTCCTTACCACTTAGCGCTTAAAACTAACCATTGAAACAAACTATCCGAGGTCGGATTCGAACCGACGACCTTCGGTTTAGGAAACCGGCGCTCTATCCTCTGAGCTACTCAGACAACCCGGAATTTTCATTCCTTAATACGTTTATATTTTTACCACAAACTCCAAAATTAGCAAGGAGGGGAACAAGTGCATAGTGCGTAGTGCATAGTGCATAGGGAAAAGAACTACGCACTAAGCACTAGGTACTAGGCACTAAGCACTCCCTAAAACATGTATTCACAAAATCGTAATCGCACTGTCGTTATCGGCGGCGGCTTGGCGGGACTTAGCGCGGCGTGGAATGCGGCGCAAGCCGGTCATGATGTCGTTGTGCTGGAACGGTCGCCGTATCTGGGCGGACGGTGCGGGTCGTTTTACGATTTGCCGTCTCTGCGTTGGCTGGACAACTGTCCGCACTTATTTTTGGACTGTTGTGACGGCGTGAGGGAGTTCTTTACTCAAACGGGGTTGATCGAGTTCTGGAAGCCGGAACGGGAATTCTACTTTTATCCGCCGGGCAAACCGGCAACGGCGCCGCGAACGTTTAAAGAATCAGACCGGTTACCGGGCATGCTGCGACTGGAACCCGCCTTGAGGAGTTTGAACTACCTGTCGTGGAAAGAGCGGTTGAGAATCGTCTTTGATATGCTGGCCATTGCGCGTCAAAAGACGTTTGACGGCTCGTTCGGTCAGTGGCTCGACAAGCGTAAAACGCCGACGTCCGTTCGGACGCTGTTCTATGAGCCGATTGTGATGAGCGCTCTTTCCTGCTCGCTCGACCGTCCATGTTACAAAATGGTTCGGAAAGTTTTCGTCTGCTCTTTCTTTGAGGGACGAAACCGATGGAACTGCTCTCTGCCGACCATTCCGCTTCGGGAACTGTTCGACGTCAAACTGGCGGCGGCGTTACAAGATCAGGGGGTGGAAATTCGCCGCGGCTGTACGGTCGAGGAACTGGAGCGAGGCAAAAACCGCATTCGCGCCGTAAGACTGTCAACCGGCGAACGGATTCTTGCCGAGAAATACGTCCTGGCGACGAACTTCTCAACGGCGCAAACGCTCTTTCCTCCGCTTGCTCCGTTAGCGGAATCGTATCAGACGGAATCCATTTCCAGCGTTCATTTCTGGACGGATTCGCCGTTTCTTCCCACGCCGCACGGGGTCTTTCCGGAACGGACGATACAGTGGATTTTCTCCGGCGAGAAAGACGAGCTGGGATACTATCATTGCGGCGTCGTTTCGGGTACGAACAGCTGGCAGGAACGAAAGAACGGGTTCAAATCCCAGGTTCGTCAGGAGTTGGCGGAACTCAACCCGGAATCGAAAATCCTGAGATTGGAAACAACGCATTGGAAGGACGCCGTTTGCGTTCCGTCGGTTGAATGGACGAAGGCAAGACAGAGCTGGTTTGAACAAACGACGCTGCCGGAGAATCTTGAACTCGCCGGCGACTGGACGAATCTTAACTGGCCGTCGACGATGGAAGCGGCGATCGCAATTAGCAATTAGCAATTGTCAATTAGCAATTGACGCAAGAGTTGTTTATATAAAAAAAGCGGGAGTTTTACTCCCGCGATATCTTTGTTACGACTTTATATCTACTAATTATTTCTTGTTAGCTTTCTTTCGCCAGAACAGCAGCCCGGCGGCGCCGAGAATGAGCAGCGCCCAAGTTGACGGTTCGGGCACGTAATAAGTTGTTGTCAGATACAGATTGCCGTCTTTGCCCTTTAAGGCGAATTGTCTATGAGTAGAATCGCTTCCGTATCGGTTGGTAAGCAAGTAGCTATAATCCCCGTTATCTACGTTAGCGCCCTCGATAAGAAGGTACCAGCAATCATCTACCGCCCAAGCGTCTTTATCGCCCTTTAGAAACTCAAGGGCAATGAGACCGCTATCGCTGGAATCGAACTCAAACGACCCGTTGCTAATATACAATACGTCGTGATAGTTAACGTCCTCTATGTCGCCGGGGAACGTTCCGAACTCAAACAGCGCGATTCCAGAGTCTTTAATTTGCACGTTCCCGGTAACATAGGCTTTACCGATAAGATCAGCATCCTCAAAGGAGCCGGGGGAGAAAACGCCTTTCTCGACTTCCAAAGACGCATCGAGATAACCGGCGTAATCCACCCGACCAGAGGAAATAACGAAGCTCTCAGCTCCCACTAACCCGTCAGCCGCCGCGACAATTTGCAATGCGCCATCGCCGGTTTTCTCAACAACGCCGTTGCCAAGAACCTGCAGCTTGTCTTCTTCCATCGTTAGCTGTCGCGTTTTCGTTTCCGTATTCAATTCGAGCATTGTAGCGTTTTCTGTTTTCTTTTCCAACGTAAATACGCCGGAATAATCTTCTATTTCGTCGAACTGAACGGTCAGCTTGCCGTCGTTGCTGATCGTCGTGTCGTTGAAACGAAAATGGTTTGTCGTATCCGCGGTTTCTGTTCCAGGAATGAACTCTCTACCGTAAACGGTAACATTCGCCGCGCTGATTGACGTGGAGCCGGCGTAAATGCCGCCATTGAACGTATAAACGCCATCGCCTACAAACGACAATTCATCTTTGCAGTAAATATCGTTCGCTAAAGCTTCACCTAGCGTCGATTCATCTCCCGTAGCTACATTGTTGAAAAAGTTGGCTTGCGATGGGTCGTCTTGAATAACTGAGCCATCAAAGACGATGCCGCCGCCCGATTGGTAAATCGCGCCGCCGTTAATCGCCTTGTTATTTTTAATAGATAAAACGCTATTAGATGTAAAATTAATGTCGCTATTAACGTCGTTGTAAATCGCGCCGCCCTTGCCGTTTTCGGCGTAATTTCGATTGATTACCAGTTCGTCGATAGCATTAAACGTCAAGTCGTCGATATTTGTCGCGCCAGCGGCGGCAGTTCGGTAAATAGCCCCGCCGGAACCGGCATTTGCTATGTTGTCTGTAATAGCAAGATTATTCAAGGCGTTAAACGTCGTTGATCCGTCGGATGTGGCAACCTCGTAAATCGCGCCGCCGCTTTCTCCAGCCACGTTATTTTTAAAGTTAAGGTGCTCTCCTACGATTAAATTCTTTTTTGACTCGAGATAAATCGCGCCGCCATTTTGGCTGGCGGTATTACTGCTAAATTCCAGGGAAATGCATTCTAGGTTGAAGTCATAATCAGGCGCAGAGTGGTAAATCGCGCCGCCGCTTATACCAGCCTCGTTTTGTTGAAAACTCATCGCGCCAAAGGAAACTAAGTCCATCTCGGAGTTAGCGTTATAAACAGCTCCGCCGGAACCGCCCGCCATATTGCGGGAAACCGTTACCGTGCCGCTGTCGTGATTTCCATGGATACAAAACAACGGATTATCGTCGGAGGATGAGTTATAAATCGCGGAGGATGCGTTATAAATCGCGCCGCCGTTGCCGGTAGCGAAATTATTTTCAAAAGTCAATTTTGCATTGGTAGAACCTTCCTCCACGTTCGTAAGAATCTGCAACTTTTTTGCAGTGGAATAAATCGCTCCGCCGTTGCAACCATCTGCATTCCAGTAAGGCGCTGCTGGATCGTCGCTTGGACGATAACCAGCATAGTTATTACTAATAGTTAAGTTGTTTGTACCGTCAATTAAGATAGTATTCTCCGCGGCTTGACCGTTGTAATCGCCGCTATAAATGGCGCCGCCGTTGCCGGCAGAGGCGTAATTTCGTTTAATTGTCATCTCTGCGACAGCTTTAATTTCCGCGTTGGCGCCTTCGTTGTAAATAAACCCTCCGGAACCGGTATTTGCGAGGTTGTCTGTAACGGTAACCTTATTGGCGTCAAAGGTAATCTTTGCAGGCGCTTCGCCCTGGTTATAAATCACGCCGCCATTGTTACCAGCGGAGTTATTATTAACGTAGATTTCATTATTTGACGCTTCTGACGCAATGATGTTTATGCTTCCACTGCCTGCGTTGTAAATCGCCCCGCCAGAACCATTGTTGGCGCTGTTATACGTCAAGCTGACTTTTGTACTGGATGTGATGTTAATATTGCCGCTTGAATCGCTATAAATAAAGCCGCCAGAATTTGTGGCAGTGTTCTGATAAATGCGCAGACTGTTGGCGCCTGTTGCGGTAAGGGAAACGTCGCCTTTGTCGGTAGCGTAAATCACCCCTCCGCTATCCGACGCAGAATTAGAGGAAATATCGAGATTTGCGCTCGTACTGGTAAAACCAGACGTATATGCAACGGACCCTCGAACGCCGCGAGTATTATTACTCAAATTTAAAGATGAGTTGACTTGATCGCTAAAGCTAATGTCTACTTTAAGCGGCTTTCCTTCATCAAAAACATCATCATCATTATCATTCGAGTTTCCAAAACCAAAAGTAGTATTATAAATGTTGAGATAACGTTCTGCGTTTATTTTCACCGTCGAATTGCTATTGCTCGAGGATATTACCCCCTTCATATCATGAAATGACGCGCCGTCATTCAAATTAAGGGTAAGGAAATTACTCACGCCGGAATTCATATTTAAAAAGACATTGTTGCCGCCGTACCAGCTGCCATAATATCCCACATTAGTTAAGGTTAGAGTCGCGTTGTTCGTTTGATCCACAAACTGAAACGCCGGGTTTTTCCCACAGGGGCTTAAGTCAATGTCAACGCTGGCGCCGGAGCCGGATTGAAGTGTAAAATCGGCGCCTCCGGGTATGGTAAACGTTCCATTTTGTTTCGTTTCGCCTGACATATAATAAACCTTCACATAGTCGCCAACGGCAAGGGAAGGGGAGGATAGCACCACGTTTACACGAGTTCCACTGGCGACTTGGGTTCCAGCGCTATTGTAACGTACAAATGTGTTTTGAGCATACAGGTTCCCGAGCGAGGCTCCGAATGCAGCCAAAGCGATAACGATTGTTAAAACGCGAGACGTGTTGAAACGTATGGATCGGAAAGTAGGAATAAAGTTCATAATGTTAATAACCTCTAAAAGTGTAAAAAGGGGTTAGTTAGGAGCGAGAAGTCGACGCGCGGCGCCGGTTACGACTAACTGTAACCTCTTTGCTATTCTACAAAATTGCCTCGTTGTCCAATTTGCGAAGAACATAGACCAGGTAACGGCGGATTATTACGTAATCTACCGTTGAATTGAAATTTTGCGCAAAGACCGATGGATAAACCAGAGCGATTACGGCAAATACAATTTGTCGAGTAAATGGTTTTATTCATAGTGTAACGGCTAAAAAGGGTAGGGGTTAACAGTAAACGACTCTAATTGACGTTGTAAACATCGGGGAGGGTAAGGCGATAGCCGCTACTGTGGTTATTGGATTGCTCTTCCTGGTGGAACGCGTAAGAAACGTTTACAAAAATCAAAGTCAATTTTTGCTTAGTCGTTTACTTGACTAGTATTATAACTAATAATTTTAAATTTGAAGCGCCTGTTTCAAAAAATTTTTAAAAAAATTTCCCCCATTTTATTAAAAAGGTAGTAATTATACAGGCAACGCCGAATTGAGACCGCAGAAAACGACTTTTCTTCAACCCAACTCTGACTTTATAGCGTTCTTCCCGATTTTTTTCTTTTTCTCAACTTTTATTAAATACGTGGTCAGTTTGAAACGATAATACCAATGATAACGATTAGGTAAAATCGGTATTTATGAATATATTTGTAAAGTAAAAATTGACAAAATAGGCGTTGTCGTGAGTACGGAACACAACAATTTGTTTGCTGACTTTGAACCTCTGAAGAATGCGGGGATGTCGAATGCCGTGGATTTCTCGGCGTCGGAGCCGCTTTCAGGGTTGACTGACGGGACTTCTTCCCGTTTTCAAGGTTTGATTCCAGAACCGACGGACGCTCTGTTTGACAAAATGTGGGAATCGTGCGATTCCCTGAATAATAGCGTTCCCAATACGTCCGTTCCGAGTCTGAACGATCAAAAGGAGTTCCAACCTCTTTCCCCAGACGCCTTTATGAGACCAGTGAGCGTTCTGGAAGGACGAGGCTCGGCTCCGATTTTTGACGACGTCCTGCCGGAACAAAACCGTTCGCCCCGGCGTTCTTCCCAGCCAACTCAAATCGTTCCTTCAGAGAGCGAAATTGCGTATTTTGAACGAATGTGGGAAACTGGAGAGTTTCCAGAACACGAAACAGATCAAAAGTCTAACGTCTTGTCAAATGAGGAGTTAGAGTTGAGAATCGAGGATTCGGACCGCCTCCTGAGCTCAACTTGCAGTTCTAAACCGTTGTTCGACAGCGTTGAAATTCCGCAATTGCTGAATAGTAAAGCGGATGACCAGGAAGAGAATCGCAAGGGATTGGCGGCTAAACGCGAAGAGCGGATTCGTTCGCAGAGATCAACTGACGATTCCCCGCGCGCTGAACAGACCGCGCCTGCAGTTCAAACCTCCAAGTCGTGGGGCGGCTGGACGTTAAGTCTGATTAGCGCCGTGATCGCTCTGCTGGTTGGTCTGTTTATTTTTGGATGGAATATCCTCCCGGCGTATTTGGTGCAATGTCAGATTCAACAGGCGACGGGATTGTCTTTGCGATTGGACAACGTCCATCAGGATTATCGAGCGGGAATTACAAAGGTGGAGTCAATTCAGGCGTTTGATTCCGCTCAGCGTCCATTTTTTGAAACGGGACGTACGACGTTTTCCAGCAGTTTGCCGTATTTTGTTGGAAACAACAATAATATGAACTGGGCGATGGTTGAGGGAATTCGTTTTGCGCCGACGCCGTCCTACGTCAATCCCAACGCAGCGTCTTTGCGAAACAACGAGTTTTACAAGGCTCTCAAATCCGTTGAGAAAGAACTGGACGATTCGCAGATAGATTTGTTGGTCAAGAATTCCGTTTCGACGATTTCGTCGCCGTACGAGCAGACGATTCGCCGCGCTGAACAGGAAGTTAAGGATATTACGCAGCAAATTCAGGTTCTTCAGGAACGTCTGTTGTCTTCCGGCGACGAAGCGACTGACGCCGATAAAGCTCAAGCGACGTCTTATCAGCAGAGAATGAAGATGGCGTTGAGCGACATGTCGATTGAGGAAAGCCTGTACAACCAAAGAAATGCGGCTCTGTTGAACAACCTCCGCAGCAAACGCGATCACAATCGGGCGGAATCGAACGTTCCCGCTGTTACGCATGGAGTTGTAACAGAATACCTCTTTGGTCAGGATTACACGGCGTTTACAGGTCAGTTCCTGTATGAAATTCGACAATTCTGCCGATGGCTTCCAAAGGATTTGGAAAAGGCGCTGGGGCCGGTGGACAAGCTGGATCCGTCTGCGCTGTCGTTTCGTCGAATTGAAACTCAAGAACAGCTTGCGGTCGGTCAGATTCGTTTGACCGGTCAGACGCAGTTTATGAATCAGACGGTTCCGTTCTCGGCTGTAATTACCAATTATTCAACCAAGCCGAACGGCAAACCTCTCGTGTTGGACGTTGCCTTTGGAGAAGATCAGACGGCTCGTCTTCGCATGGAAGCGCGGCGCGGTGAAAACCGGACGGAAATTAAAGTGGAGTATGTTTCTTCAAACGTTAATCCCGGAGCGCTGTTTGGTCTGGAAGACGGATTGCACGTTAAACTGGAACCGGATGAAAAGACTCCGTTTATCCAAACGAGAAGCATTCAGTTTATTGTCGCCGATGGAAGAATTCAGGGCGAATACGCGATGGCTCAAACGGCGCCGTTCGTTTCGATTGGCGTCAGCGGCGTTCGTTCTCAAAGCAATGTCGAGAGATTGAATCAACTGGTTCAAAACGTTGAAAAGATTACTCTCAACGGCTCTATTAGCGGACAGTTCTCCAAACCGGAGCTTCGCGTCAGTTCGAATTTGGAATCGATGGGAATTCCCGTTTTGACAGTTGCCGCCAACGAATACGACCAGCGTATGGATGAGTATCGAACGGCTATTGAAAAGAAGAGTTCCGAACTCATTGAACAGGAGCAAAAGCGAATTGCCAAAATCGCCGAGGACGTCAAAGTCAGCGCCAACGGCAACGCTCTGCTGCTCAACCAGCTCTGTTCAGGCGCGGTGGACTCGCAAATTGTCGTTGAGAAAGAGCCGGCAAACGCTGAGCCGGAAGTCAAAGAGGAAACGACGGACGAGGCAAAGCTTGCGGATTCCGAAGACGAATTAACTCTTCCGAGCGTGGAAGACCTGACCGTTGAGGACGATGCGTCGGCGGTTTCTCCCGAAGATATGCCGTTCCCGGAATTGCCAGTTCCTGAAGCGGAACCGGCTCAGGCGTCTGCTCAAATTGCAGCGGGCGACGTTATGGTCGAGGATCTGCCGCCTCTGGACGCTCCCGAAACGGCGCTGCCCATGGAAACGGAATCAAACGTTACACAAATCGCGCCTCAGCAGACCGAGCAAAACGCCCCGGTTGAAATGGTCGAAGAATATCCGGAACTTCCTGCTCTGCCGAGCGTTGAAGAGTTGTTGTCAGAACAAGCTGATGCGAAAGAGCAGTCAGGGAATGCGGAACAGGGAATAAGCGCCAGCGCTTCGCCGTCTCAGACCTTTGGAGAGCTTCCCTCTCTTGAAGAACTGGCGCCTGAGTCTGGAATTCCAATGACGGCTCCGCAAACCAACGACAATTCAGCGGGAGTAACGATTAACGTCAATTCCAAGACCCCAACGGAATTGCAGGCGCTTCCTGGAACGGCTATGGATATTAACTCTCCGGATGCGAACTACGAGTCGCCGGAAATGGAGTTTATGGACGATGACAATGTGGATGGCTTAAATCCCGCCGTTCCGATGGAAGAAGCGCTTCCGGAAGAAGAAATCATATACGAAGAAGCCGTTCCGATGGTTGCGCCCAATACGGAATCGAACGTACCGAGCCGCAAAACGCCGCCGGCGCTTCCACTGATTATTGATGAAGAATAAGCGTTAAAAATACAGACGGTTAAACAGAGAAATATATGAAAAAGAATGTCTTCTGGCGAATATTCAGCGCAGCCGCGTTAACGACTATTGTTTGGAGCGCGGCATGTCTGAACGTCTATGGATTTACGAACAACTCCAATTCCGGAGGAACTCTGCTTGACGTATTTCGCGGACGCGGCAGTTCGTCCAACCCTTCTCCGACAGTCAGCGCGCCAACTCCGCCTAACGCCGGTTACGAATCTCCTGTGTTGCCAGCTCCGCAATTGACCAATGTCAATGGGTATGGACAGCCGCAGGGCGTTGTTGAGACGCCTCGGCAATTCCCCAGTTCACAATACGTTCCGCCAGCAGTCCCAGCGCCGCAGGAACCGGTTCAAAACAAGTGGTCGTTAAAAAGCTGGCTGTCCGGCGCTGCGCCTGTTCAGCCGCAGCCTCAATATGTTGAACCCGCGCCGCCTCTGACGCCGTCGTATAATCCACCCCATTCCCATGCGAGTCATCCGGTTATGCCCAGTCATCCGGTTATGCCCAGCGGGCAGAAAACGCAATATCCTGTTGTTCCGCTGGATTCGGAGGATTTTCGACCTCAGGAAGGCGCGATCTATAACGAAAAAGGGGAAATGATTTACAACCCCGCAAGCGGGGAACCCATGCCGAATTTCGCCGAGGGCGAGACTCTGCAGGGAAACGTCGATTGGGGTGTAACAGGTAACGAGAGCATGCCAGACGCGTCAATAATTCCTCCTGCAGCAATTCCACCCGCAGCTATTCCTCCTGCAGCAATTCCTCCCGCTGCAATTCCTCCCGCTGCCAAAGCCGACGCCGTTCCGAATAACGAATCGGAATCCACCGCCAAGCGGATTATTATGGGACGATCGAGCGCAGGACGTTCTGCGACGCCTGTCAATCAGGAACGGGTTTACAATCAAACGCCGAGTTCTCCAAGTGGCTCGGTTTATCCAACGCCAGAACCGATTCCCGCTCAAATGCCGGCTAATCCCTACGCTCAGCAGCCGACTGTTAGTTCTGGAAATCCTCCTGTTGGAACAGGGAAAGCGATTATCAACGGAAATTCGGGAGCCTCAGCATTTAGCAAAACGTATACGCCAGGTCCGGTTCGGACAGACGTTCCGGCGGAACCTGTTATGGATATGTCAGGTCCAGATTTGACAGAAGCCTTGCCGCAGGATTCTGCCGTATCGCCGGCGCCGGCTGCTTCACCGGTAATCGAGGAAATACATAACGATTCGCCGCTGGAAAAACTCTCAGAGAAAAACAACGAAACCCCGGTTTTAGAACCGGTTCCGGAATCCGTTACAGAGATTGACATTCCTAAAGAGAAAACAGGGAATAGGGAACAGGGAGTAGGGAATAGCGATTCGCCGAAGACGAATTCAACTCCTCTTGCAACGCGCAAGTCGCAAATTTCAACTTCCCAAGCTCCATTGATAGTCGAAATCTCCGGTCCTGAAGAAGTCGAGTTTGGCAAGAACGAGATGTTTTCTTTGAGCGTAATCAATACGACCGACGCCGTTCGCCGTGACATTGATTTAAGCGTTCATCCAGAAGGATTTGGCGACGATAAAACCGCCAGTTTGACGCTTGAAGAACTGCAGCCGGGCGAGAAGAAGTCCGTTTATATGAAGCTCAATGCGCGTCAGTACAATAATTTGTCGCTGACGGCTCAGGTTCGTGACGCGTTGGGATTTGAAGCGGTGAAATCAATCAGCGTCCGCGTGAAAGACGAGTCTGTGAAGATCTCGATTCTGCCTCCTCAGGCGGAGAGCGCGTTCGTCGGACAGCCGACGCAGTACCTGATTCGAATTGTCAACAAGGGGGCTAAAACCGTTACGCTCAACGCAGTCGCGTTTTTTGGAAACGGCATTGAACCGATTCGAGCGTCCGGCGCGCCCAATTCGATTCAAAGCGGTCAGGTTGTCGTCGATACGCCGATTGAACTCAAACAGGGCGAGATGCGCGATTTGAAAATTGTCGCCGTTGCATTCCAGCCGGGCGTTCATAAAATCCTGGTTCAGCTGTTTGATTCCCGCGGCGCGACGTATGCCGCCAAGGAGTCTTGCGCTTATCGCCAGCGCGAGTTTGACAATAACGATTCTGAAATCGCGGAAAAAGACGCCCGAATTGAACTCACGCCGGGCAAATCCGAAATCGGCGTCTGGAAACCGGCGGGAGATTCAGGCAGTAGGCAAGAGACAGTAGGCATGAGTGAGAGTACGCAAGCGACCAACGGGAGCGAATTTCGGCAGACGCGCGGTAGCGCGGATGGGGAGCGGCGCCTCGCCGCCTCGCAACTCGCAACTCCTGACGCGCCGGCTCAGAACGCCCCTGACGCCGTCCCGCTGACTCAACCGGATCAGGGCCCGCAAGGCGATTTGATTATGCCGATGTTCGCACAGTAATGAGTGCGTAGTGTTTAGTGCATAGTGCGTAGGACGCAAGCGATTCTCTCACTATGCACTAAGTACTATGCACTATGCACTTCCCCCATCATGACTCAATTCCATTCAACAGTTCTTTCTAACGGTTTGACGGTTTTGGCGGAAACGATTCCGTATGCGTACAGCGTCAGCGTCTGCTTTTTTGTCAAGACGGGCAGTCGTGACGAAACGACGGCGGAATCGGGCGTGAGTCATTTTCTGGAACACATGATCTTCAAGGGGACGCAAAAACGGACGGCAGAGGAAGTCAACCGCCTTTTTGACGATATGGGCGCGTCGAACAATGCCTGTACGAGCGAGGACGCGACGATTTTCTATGCGTCTTTTCTCCCGGAATATCTGGAACCGGTTATAGAACTGTGGTCAGACGTTCTGCGCCCGGCTTTGAGGGAGTCGGACTTCAATTCTGAACGTCAGGTCGTTCTGGAAGAGCTGAAAATGTATCAGGACGAGCCGCCGTACGATATGGACGAGCAGGCGCGCCGGGCCTTTTTCAACGGGCATCCGCTGGGAAATCCGATTATCGGGACGGTTGACTCGCTCAACGCCATGACGCCGGAAATGATGCGGGAATATTTGAATCGTCAGTACGCCCCGAACAACATCGTTCTTTGCGCGGCAGGGAAAGTCGACTTCGATAATTTGACGCGTTTGGCGGAGAAGTACTGCGGCTCCTGGACGCCCCGAGACGTCACAAGAAATTTGCAATCGTTTACGCCCGGACAACGGCTCAATCGAATTGCCGACTCGACGGCGGCTGAGGAGTATATAATCGACTGGTATCCGGGACCGAATCCGGTTGGCCGCGATTATTATGCGGCAAAAATGTTCGCGTCGCTTATCGGGGACGAGTCTGGAAGCCGGTTCTACTGGAAATTATGCGACGTCGGTCTGGCGGATTCCGCTCTTTTTGTGTATTCAGACTATACGGAAACCGGCGCGTTTAACGCCTCGTTTTCCTGCGCTCCGGAAGAGGAAAAAACGTGCATGGACATCGTTGCCGACGTCTATGACGACGTCCTGAATAAAGGGTTTTCGGAAAAGGAACTCGACCAGCGCCGCCGCCGGGAGATGGCAAGTCTGATTATGCGCGAGGAGCGCGTCCTGTCACGAGCGTTTACGATTTCCTCTGACTGGATTTGCCGAAATCAGTATTTTACGCTTGACGACGAAATCAACATACTCAAAAGCGTTACACTGGACGAAATCAACGACATGGCAAAACGCTTCCCGCTCCGTCCCGCCGTTCGCTTTGCGGTCGGACCGAACGAAGAGTAATTCGTAATAGACGAGACGGGGCTCTCTAATTTCTAAAATCCCGTATCGGGGGGATTGCAATTATATTCTCGTTGGTATAAAATGATATTAAAATATTGTTCTCCCCGAGAAATTATAAACAACGTTTTACCCTGCCTAATTAGTCATGAAAACAATTCAATCCTTTATTATTGCGACAGCGTGTCTTTTGACAGTTGCGTCGTTTGCGGACGAAGCCGTTATTATTTCCATCAAGACGGACAGCCAAAGCTATCCGATTTACAAAAGCTCGTTCGCCTGTGACGGGGATAAAGCCAATTTCTGGCATACGGAGTTTGAAAAGCGTCAGCCAGCGCCGCCGCACTGGGTGGAATTCGATTTGAAGAATACGGAACTTGTTCGCGGCGTTTCGTATACGCCCCGGCAGGATTCCAACAATAACGGGACGTTCTGTCAGACGGAAATTCGCGTCTATGCTAATCCTGAAAATCCGAGCGCTCCCGTCTGGTCCGGCAATCTGGATTCCCGGCGAAAGAACGTCAAGGACACTGTTACAATTCTGTTTGACAAGCCTGTCGAGGGACGGTTTGTCAAGGTAACGGTTTTGTCTTCGGTTGGAAATCAGCCGTACGCCTCAGCGGCGGAACTGCAGCCCATTGTCGACGGCAAGACGTTTACTGCGGACGCCAACGTCTACTTGAAGAACGTTCCCGGCGCTGACCCGGAACTGATTAGTCAGTACAATCTTTTGCTGGCGGACATCGACAACCGTCAGCGATACGACAAAATCGCCGGGCAGATTTACGACCCCCAGGCGGGGATTCTGCCAAAGGACAAAACGCCGGCAGACGTCATTTATCGCCGAACCCTCGCCGCTGTCAACCGCCTGGAAAAGATTGACCCTGAGTTAGCGGAGCCGTTTCTGGCGGAGCTGAAAGCGCTCAACCCGGCTGAGAACAAGACGCTGACGGTTGAACAGAGTTTTGCTCTGTTTGAAAAGATCGCGAAAGTCCGGCGGCGGGTGATGTTTGCCGACCCGGATCTGGATTTCGACAAGCTGCTGTTTGTCAAAAAACATCGCGCGACGTTCAACCATCTTTGCGACCAGTACTACGGCGTCAACATACTTCCCGGAGGAGGGATTTTTATGCTGGAAAACGCGTTTGACCCGGATTCTGCCCCAACGGTCAAAAACGTTCTGGAAAACTCCGTTGTCGAGTCCGGGCGCCTCAAGGGCGACAACCTCAAGACCGGCGGTTTCGCGACGCTGGCTCTGGACTACGACGCTCAGAAAATCGCCTTTGCGTACGTCGAAGCGAAGGGCGACAGAGGGCATAAAGCCCATACAGACTTGACCAAAGGACATTGGGAACAGACGCGCTGTCTGCATATCTTTACCGCTAACGTTGACGGTACGGACGTTCGGCAGATTACGGACGGGACGTGGAACGACTTCTATCCGTGCTTCCTGCCCAACGGACGTCTGGCGTTTATTTCCGAACGCCGCGGGGGCTATCTGCGCTGCGGCCGCGAATGTCCGAACTATACGATATTTGATATGAACCCGGACGGGACGCTCATGCGCTGCTTGAGTTATCACGAAACCAACGAATGGGCGCCGTCCGTCTCCAACGACGGGAAAATCGTCTGGACGCGCTGGGATTACATCGACCGTCACGGTTGTACGACGCATGCGCCCTGGATTATGACGCTCAACGGGTCTGACCCCCGCGCTATCCACGGGAACTTTACGCTCCGGCGTCAACGGGCGGATACCGAAATGGATATTCGGGCGATTCCAAATTCCTCCAAATTCGTTGCGACCGCCGGCCCGCACCATGGTCAGAACTACGGCTCGCTGATTATTATCGATCCGTCTCGCGCGCCAGAGGAAGAGACAGATGCGATGGCATGTACCAAGCGTTTGACGCCGGACGTCGATTTCCCGGAATCGCAGGGCGGGGCGCAGGTATGGGGATTTGCTTACCCGATTTCCGAAGACCTGTTTTTGGCGGTAGCCGACTATTCCTTCGCGCCCGGTAAGGGAATGCAATGGGATAAAAGCGGCAATGGAGACTACGGGATCTATCTGCTCGATCGGTTTGGGAACCGGGAACTGATTTATCGCGACCCTGAAATCGGCGTTGCGACGGTTCTGCCGTTTGTTAAGCGAACGCGCCCGACGGTTGCGCCTGAATTGGTTAAACCAGGCGAGATCCCGTCACAGGAATACATCCCGCTGCCGGAACGGGACTGGACAAAGCGTCCCCAAGCGGAAGTAACAATCGCCAACGTCTATCAGAGCCTCAAACCGTGGCCGGAAAATACAAAGATCAAGTCGTTGAGAATTGTTCAGCTTTATACGATGTCCGTTCCGTCCGGCTGGGGTTATCATACGGGTCGTCAGGAACCGTCGTCGATGGATAGCGTCAACCTTGTTCGAGGCGTAATCGGAACCGTTCCGGTTGAAGAAGACGGCTCAGCGCATTTCACCGTTCCCGCTCAGGTGGAACTCTTCTTCCAGGCGTTGGACGAAAACGGAAACGCGGTGCAGTCGATGCGTTCCGGGACGTACTTCCAGCCCGGCGACAACGTTTCCTGCGTGGGCTGTCACGAACCCAAAGGACAGATTACCCGGTCGTCGAGCGTCCTGCCGTTGGCGTTTACCCGCCCGGCGTCCGTCCCGGTTCCAGACGTTGAAGGGAGCCGTCCCGCCAACTTCATCGACCTCGTTCAGCCCGTTCTGGACAAACACTGCGTAGAATGTCATGAAAAGCCGGAGAGCAAAACATTCTCTCTGGCGGGCAAACCGTATTATAAGAAGAACGGCGCGGCGTTCTATCATTCGTATTATAACCTGATGTATAACGGCTGGGGGTTCTGCGATTACGGTTCCTCCGTCCGGACAACGCCCGGTCAGTTCGGCGCGCTGAAATCCCCGCTTCTGCCGTTGCTTGATAAAGGTCATTACGGCGTTAAACTGTCAGAGGAAGAGCGGCATCGAATCGCCCTCTGGATGGATATGCTCTCGCCGTTTTTCAGCGTCTACGAACCGGAACAGCAGAACATACAGCTGCAAGGAGAAAAGGTTTATCCGACGCTGGAATGAGATTAGGCAATAGGCGCGAAGAGCATCCAGTTTCAGGGGGGCGGGTATTACCCGCCAAAAAAATCAACCTTTGATTTTCGCGGACAATGTCCGCTCCCCAGAAACCTACTGCCTACTGCCTCTTGCCTAATGCCTATCAATCCTTCGTCTCAATCTTGAATTCGTCTGAATTCGCCTTGAGTTCCGGGGCGTACATGGCTTCGCCGGTTGCTGGCAGAGCCGAGACGACGCCGGGCGTTTCCGCCTTGAGCTTGTAGCTGACAGAGCATTTGCCCCGAGCCAGCGTTCGGCAGAAGAAGCTGACCTTCTGATCGCGGAATTCAACGTAGGCGCCGATTTCGTTGCCGTTGTAGCCGCTGCGAACGTCCATCGGTTCAAAGCCCGCCGGCTTCTTGTCTTCAAAGACGAGGTACTCGTAGTCGTTCTTGCTTTCGAGCGTCAGGTCGACCAGAATAATATCGCCGGACTTGACGACGTCGCCGACTTTGAGTTCCTGGCGAACGTACTTGTCGATCTTGACTTCAACCGCCTGACCGCGTTTTCCAACGGCGTTTTCGGTTGCAGATTCATCGCGAACGAGCTTGTAGTACTTTCGCTGAACCTTGATTTCCAAGCCCGAGGCGGGAATGAAATCTTCCAGCGTAAAGTAGTTCACGTACGCGTTGAAGTACAGCGGACCGGAGCCGGTTCGTTTGAGTTCCAGCGTATGCTTGCCCTCGGTAATTGCTTCGCCCTCGAGAACGAACGTTCCGTCAAAGGAGAACAGGTTTTCCTTGTCGATTTTGACCGTCTTGACCGTCTTGCCGTCCAGAACGACGTCGACCGTCATTTCCGGATCCATTTCGTCGGTTTCGCGGAGGTATTCCGCAAAGGCTTCCAGAACCAGCGCGGTGTCTCGGGTGGAATTCCAGTACGTAGCGTGTTTGCGGTTGTTGAGCAGGTACTTAACCAGCCGCGAAGCTTCGTCAATTTTATCTGTTCTGCACAGCAGTTTGAGATACCAGGCTTGCGTTTCGATTTCGGAACCGTACCAGTACCAGAACGGGGTTCCGCCCAGGTCGAGCCACGCGGTCTGATTTTCGTCGTCCTGACGCAGGAACTGAGTCAGGTTGCGAACAACCATGTCGCGCTTGTCGGTCTGTTCCGTCATGTCGAAGCCCAAGCCCATCAGCGCCAAGGCGTACGGAGACATGTTGAGTCTGTCGCGATAGACGTATTCGCCCATCGCAGCGTTGTGACGTCCGGATTCAATCAGAACCGTATAAACAAGGGCGTCGAGGTTGTCGGCGGAAGTCTTGTAACGATAGCCGAACTCCTTCGCCAGTTTGGGATTTTCTTTGACTTTGTCGCCGCGCTGGAGCAGTTCGACCTGTTCCGATTCGTAGCGTTCGAGCCAGTCAACGCCGCGTTTGAGAACGTTGGCGTCCACCTTCACATCGCTGGCTTGAGCGATTGTCAAGCCGTGAACGACGACCGCGGTCGTATGGGCGGAGGAATGTTCCCCGTAGCCGGAGAACCAGCCCCAGCCGCCGTCAGAGCATTGCATATCGGTCAGACGTCCGATTCCAAACTTGACGATTTTATCCAGCTCATTCGGATTGAAGACAGGGCTTGCCAACGTTTTCTTCCATTGCGCGGCGCGTTTCGCAGCGTCGCCGATTTCCTGAGCGTTGAGGTTTGTCGCTTTCTGTTCCAGATCGGCAATGTCAACGCCCATGTCGCGAACGACCTTCTGGCAAATCGCCGCCGGGAGGAACCGGTTGAGCGTTTGTTCCGTACAGCCGTAGGGATAATCTACCAAATACGGAACAGCGTCAAACATCGCGCCGGCAAGCGTCGGAGAGAATCGAACTTCCAAACGGGTCTGCTCCGGCTTGCGTTCTTTCGGAACGGTGAACTCAACCGTTTCAGACGCCGTTTCTTTCTCGGAACGAATCGCGCCGGAGAAAGAATCCTGCTTGAGAATACCGTGAGTAATAATCGGGAACTTAACTTCCATGGCGTCCGACTCTTCGTCCGTCAGGGCGAACATGCGGACAACCGCGTCTCCCTCGGATTTGGCAGTAAACGTCCAATCGACGCGGGTTTCTCCGCCGGCGGCAATATTGACTTCTTGCGAGGTCTTATCTTCCGTAGCGAGGTTGTCGCCCGTCTCGACTTTGACCTCAACGGACTTTTCGGATTCCAGATAGTTGTGGACGATTGCCGAGAGGACAATCTTATCCGTCTGAACGAGGAATCGCGGGGTTTGAGCGCGAATAATCAGGTTCTTTCGGGTAATGACTTCCGTCTCCGCCTGACCGACTTCGGTGCGCTTGCCCATCGCCCAGGCTTTGATTTTCCACGTCGTGAGGTTTTCCGGCATCTTGAGCGAGATTTCCGCTTCGCCGTTTTCGTTTGTAACAATCGCGCCAGTCCAGTAGGCGGAATCGGCGAAATTCGTTCGGACAGTCGCCTGAACTTTGGCTCCCGATTTGTCGGTTTCAGCTTCCAGAGCTTCTTCTTCAGCGGGAGCGGCGTCGGCATCAAATGCAACGTCGTCAGCAGCCGCTTCTTCCGCGACCATCATGTCGGCGCCATCCATTGCCCTGTTCATCATCATGGGGGCTTCAGCCGCCATCGGGGCTGCCTTAAACATCTTTCTGTCAACAGCGCCCGCTGCCATAACATTCGCCCGCGCTTTTCCGGCGCCTCTGCCGGCAAATTCGCCTTTTTCCATTACAGTCCCACCAAAGTCCTGCTTTAAGACGTTTCCGAAAATACCCAGCGTATCCATTCCAACGGCGTTTTCCGGGTACTGGGTTTGGAGATATGTTCTGAGCGAATTGTCAATGGAGCCGGGGTAATGGCTGCGCTTCCAGTTCCAGAAGAAGGAGGAAATGTCGCCCACGTTCGAGCCGCCGGAGATGTATTCCAGGGACTTGTCGTAAATTGTTACAACCGCCTGACCGACAAACGGGTTGCCTTGCAGGTCTTTGAGGACGATTTTCGCCGTTGCGTCTTCGCCGGGCTTGTAGTTCTCTTTGGACGGGATAACGTCCATGACGAGAACGCGTTTGGCGGGCGGGACGCAAATCTGTCGCGTTTCCGAAAAGACCTGATTCTTTGCGACGGTTACCGCTTCGACGAAGAAGTTAGGCATGTCGCGCATCTCGATTTTCAAATCGTAAAATCCGGTTTTGCCGTTCATTTCGACCTTTTCCGGCGGCAGACAAACGCCGTTTGCCGCGCGCGGGAAAATCCAGACTGCAGCGTCCTGTTGGTCAACGTTAATCGTCAAGCGGAGCGTTTCGCCCGGATTGCACGTGTCTTTTTCGGGAATGATTTCCAGGTCGGCGAATCGGTAATCTTTGCTGGAGAACCCGTCGCCGCGAACTGTTACAAGCTGCCCGCCTTTGCAGACGTGGTCTGCGCCGTCGTCAACGGTGTATTCAACCCGGTACTGACCGGCTTTTTTCAAATTGAGCGAAACGGTCGCGGAACCGTTTTCGTCTGGATTAATGTCTTTCGACCAGACTTCCTTTTCTTCCGGCGTTCCGTCTGATTTATACGTAACCTGATAGAACTTCGCCGTTCCCGTTCCGGAAACCGGCTTGTTGTCTAACGTTTGAGCCTTGAAATTGGCTGTCAGGACGTCGCCGACCTGATAAACGCCGCGGTTTGTCCAGGCGCAGATCGTAAACGGCTTGGCGGAAACGAGAACCTTTCCTGAACCGTTAATCGTGCGGCGAGACGCGTCTGTAACTTCAACGGAGACGTCGTACTGCTGATTTTGGTCGCCGAAAATCATTTTGGCGATTTCGGTGTCGATTTCGACGTCGTACGTTCCGTCGTCTTTCAGATCAACTTCTTTTTCAAAGACGACTTCCGGCGGGTTATGCGGGAAGTAATGCCACGACGGGTACGGTCGCACGCAGCCCCAGGAATTCCAGCCTGGATACCACGGGTATTCGTAGGAGAACCACCAGTATCCTTTGCCGAAAAGCCAGTCCCACGGCATTGCCGGGAACCAGCGTTCGTTGTATTCTGAACGGGTTACTTTGATCTTCGCCTTGGCGTGAGAAACCGGCTCGCCGAAATAGTACTTCGCCTTGACGGACGCGCTGATCTTTTCGCCCAGCGCAACCGGTTTTTCCGGGGCTTTGACTTCGACCTGGAATTCCGGCTTTCGATATTCTTCAACGCGGAAATAGCCGGAACCGTACAGTTGAGCGCCCGGATTGCGGACGTTTATCGAGTACCCGCCCAGCATGGCGTCGGAAGCCAGTTCGATTTCGTCTGCATAACCGCCGAACTCGTCAAAAGTAATGTCTTTGCGGAGCAGTTCCTCGCCGCGCGGGTTGGTAATAAACAGTTCCGCCGACGTATTGGCGAAGTCAGAACCGTCTTTGTCGTACTGAGAACGGCGCGCCCAGAACTTGAACTGGACTTTTTGAGCCGGTCGATAAACCGGACGGTCTGTCATGCTGAAAACGCGAACGGCGTTGTACTGATTGTCGTACTGTCTGTTGAAATCGTTCCCGCCTCCCCAGAAAGAGCGGAATCCCTGATACGCTTGATGTTTTCCGTCTTGTCCTTTGATCGTAATGAGCCAGTTATAACTGCCGCTATAAGCGACAAGCCTGTCGTTGGGGACGGTAAACTGCCCGTTTTCGTCGGCTGTTACAAAAAAGCTGTCTTTAATAATCTGCTGTTTTCTGTCCTGATTGGAATATTTAACAGCGTATCCAAAGAAATCAACAACTGAATGCGGCAGAGCTTTTCCGGTGTTGGAGTCGGAAACAAAGAACCAGAATTTGTTGTCGATGTTCTTTTTAATCAGAACCGTGTTATTAATCCAGACGACGGCGTAATGCGTATTGCCGCCGGCGACGATCGCTTCGATCAGATAAGCTCCCGCTGATGGGAACGTAACGTCCATGTCGATTTGTTTATCGAAATGATTATCCTCCGGCGTCAGAGATGTATCCCATTTTTTGATTTCTTCTTTGACGTACTTGTTCTGTTTTTGAATAACCAACCGATAGGCGATGTTGTCAATATTGATGTTGTCATGATTGATGTTTCGAGGCTCCTGCGCCATTTTAATCTCGGCTTTGGCGTCTTGAATCAGAGCGTCGACGTCAATGCGATTAATCTTGAATCGCACCGTGGTCGCGTTTCTGAACAGGAACCCAATCGTTGCTTTCATGCCGTCTTGACGAGAAGAGACAATTCGTCCCCATGGGTTGACGATTTGCTCGTACATGCGTTTCGCCCATTCATCGCCCTGATCCGCGCCCTGTTTCCAGTACTTGGCGGCTGTGGGGAACTGACGTCTGTTGAGGTAAATCTGCCCCAACTGAGACCAGTTGTCCAATTCCTTGTAAATTGAGATGAAATTGTAATCTTCCGGCAGATCGAAACGTTTGATTCCTGTTGCCAGACGAGCGATCGTTTCCGTATCGGACAGGGTTTCCAGCTTGAAGATGCTGGACATTTTGTCTTCGCCGGTATCGTTTGCGGGATTAAAGTTGAAGCCTGCGATTGTATGAACGCCGAACTGTTGATAAGCGAAATCAGCGCGCATCAACAACGCCACTTTTTTAGACGCTTCAAATTGTTCCGCCTTGTCGAGCAGAAAACGCCAGCGTTCGCCGTCGGACTGGGCAGCGTCAAAAGATTCCGGCTTGGCGTAGAAAACCGGATTCCCTTCTTCGTCTACTGGGGCGGAACTGTTAGGACGCCCATAGTAACGGCGACCGTAGTAATTGTCCGGACTCTGATAATCCGGGAGTTTGGAGATGTCGGTAAGCGTTTGAAGCTCCCATGCTCCGGAACCTCCGCGACGGTTCATAAACGCATTGGCGAAGTCGATGTAAAACTGCCCTTTTTCCTCGTCAGAGTAGTCGGACTGATCCAGATGTTTTTCCGCTTCCGTTAACAGCTGCAGAGAGCGAATTCTGTCTCGTTCCTGAGCAAACATGCGCTCGCCGCCGGAACGGTTTTGTCCGCGCTTGAACTTGTTGTCAACCCGGAATCCATAGGGCGTCAGGAAACCTTCGCCGTAGATTTTCCCAACCGCCTGAAGCGTTCTGGAATCTTCCGGGAACTTCTCCACGACGTTTTCCAGAAAATCGTCAGCCTCGGCAATTCGATTAACTCTGTTCATGCAGTTAATCGTTTGCTGCAGAATTTCGAAAATGTTACGGCATTTTTCAGGGCTTTCCTGTTCAAAAAACTTTTTTGACAGATCCAGAGCCTCGTTGAAATTGCCCTGTTGTTGAAGTTCAGAGAATTTTTCCATGGGAAATTTTTGTGTTGAAGAGTCGTCAGCCAAGGCTGTAAAAGCCTGTCCTGCAATCATAGCCAAACAGGCGACAAACGGAGTGAATAATTTGTATAACATGACTAAATTTTGGCGTTACGCCTGAAAATAAGGGACAAAAAATCAAAAATGCCCGCCGAGATAAAACGCCGTTGCTGCAAAAACAGCCGAGCGCTTTAATTTCTCTCAATTTCTCGATTCTACCATATTATTACGATGAGAAAAAGACCTTGTTAGGATTATTTCGTTAAAATTTGAAAGATTTTAGCCTTTTTCGGTATCCCCCTACTTAAATTGAAGCCCATTAGACGTTATAATTATTAGTCAGGAAGAAGCGAGAATCGCGAGGCGATAAAAAGGTATTGCTCTCTTGTTATTCCATTTTATTTAATTTTGAAAATAAAAACCCATGAATCCGTATCAACAGTGGCTCGGTCTTTATAACTTTTCGGGCGTGAAGCCCAATTACTACGAATTGCTCGGCTTGCAGTTTGGCGAAAGCAACCCGTACGTCATTGAGCAAGCCGCCAACGAGATGGCGACTCGTCTTAACAGCGTCAATCCGGGGATGGACGTCGCTGTTTGGAATTCGATTATGGCGGAAATCCAAAACGCTCAGATGTGTCTTTGCAATCCGGCGTCCCGAATGGAATACGACAATTCCCTTCGCGGCGGAATGGGCGGATTTGGCGGGGGTTATTCCGCTGGCGCTGCTTTTGGCGGCGGAAATATGGGTTATAGTCAACCGCAGATGGCGCAGCCGCCCATGTCGCCCGTATCCGGCGGATTTGGGGGCGGTTACTCTGCCGGGGCTGCGTTCGGAGGTTCGCCCGGTCCTCAAATAGCTGCGCCGCCGATCCCGTCTGCTCCCCCTGTCCCTTCATCCCCGTCTGCTGCGACCGTTGCGCCTGTTCGTCCTGCAACTCCATCGGCTTCTCCCACAGCAACTCCCGTTGCAACAGCCGCCGTTGCTGCCGGCGCTGCAACAGCGGTTGCCGCAACAGCAGTTGCGTCTGCTGCCAAGGCAAGCGCGCCAACGCCGCCTCCGTCTCCAACGGGTGGAGCGAATTTGAATTTGGGTAATTCCAAAAAGAAAAAAATCCATAAAAAGGGAGCTGCCGGGGCTGGCGCTCTGTATGGAATTTATACGGCTTTGGGGCTGGGAGGTTTAATTCTTTTGATTTGGCTTATCAGCAGCCTGGCAAACCAGTCAACGGAAGATTCAAAAGACAATCAGCCCAAAATTATCGTCGTTGACAATACTCCTGCCAAGGGGGTAAATCTGCCGAGGACGATCGAAAAGAAAGTTGACGAATCAGAAAAAGTCAAACCGGTAGTCGCGCCCAAGAGAAAGATCGTTTCCAGACGTACAAAAGACGGCGTCCCAATTCGTCATGTCGTAGACGATACAGACGCCGTTGACGACGTTGCCATCGGAGACGGCAGAATTATCGACGGCGAAGTTACAGACGACGCGCCGGACATTCGGGAATTGGGCGTTTCAGACGACCGGGGCGGCGTTATTGACGAACGCTCAGACGATTTCCGCATTGGAACCAACCGGGTTGTTGTTGACGATAACGACAACGTCGATTCCGTTGAAGAAGCAATTGAACATGCAACGGGAATTGACATCGCTCCAAACGAAGACGGCGAACCCGCTCCCAACTTCTCCGCTCGACATGACGAAGGGGGAACCGTTGAGGTTATTGACGACCCGCGATTAGGAACCGGAGTTGAAGGAGCTATTCAGGTTACCCGCCGTCCGCGCACTTCCGTCTTTGACGCTGACAGACCCGCTGTTGTCGAGAACGTTCGACCGGCAGTCGAGACTCCCGTTACCCCAGTCGCTCAACCGGGCGCAGCCGTTCCCAGTTCCGTTCCGGAAGACGTCAATTACGATAACGTCGCAGACGATTTGGTTATTGAAAAATCTGCTCCTAATGTTGAAACTCCTGCTGTTGAGAAAGAACCCGCCCCGGCGGTCGAACAGCCTCAACCCGCTGTAGAAGAACCGAAGGCGGAAGAACCTCAGCCTGTTGCAGAACCCGTTCAGCCCGCTGCTGATCAGCCGAAGACGGAAGAACCAGCTCCAGCAGCTGAACAGCCCAAGGAGGAACAGCCGAAGGCAGAAGAGCCTCAACCGGCGACGGAGCAGCCCAAGGCGGAAGAACCCAAACCGGCTAAACCCTCTAAATTTGACATTCCGAAAGAGTCTGAACTCATGACGGCGGAAGCCAAAATCAATGCTGACAACGCAGACGCGCTCAAGTCTGGCGATGCCGCTGGCAGAGTCGCGTTGGCTCAAAAGCTCATAGACGATTCCGCCTCGCAGTCGCCCGCCGATCATTACGCCGCTTTAACCAAAGCGCGCGATCTGGCAACGGACGCACAAAACGTAGACGTCGCGATAAAGGCGATTGAACTCAAGGCGAAAGCGTTTAACAACGTTGATTCCTATAACGAAGGGGTTGATGTTCTCTTGTCCTGCAAGCCCAACGCCTGGCCGGAAAGTCAGAAAAAGGCTGTAGTTTCCGCCGCGGAGAAATGGCTTGGCGTTGCCAGGAAAAAGAACGATAACCGAACGGCTAAAAAGCTGCAGGATATTATTGACGCCAATAAATAGGGAATTGGGAGTAGGGAATAGGGAATGGTAATTCGCCTTCGGCGAATTTAAAAACTACTCCCTACTCCCTATTTCCTACTCCCTAATAAATAATGAAGTCCGCCGGTTTTCTGTCGACGTTGGGCGTAGGATTATGCGTTGTCGCTTTTTCAGCGTTTTTCCTTGCCCCAATGTATCAGCCGATGTTCTCAAACCGGCTGACGTTTCTTTGGAGTTGTCTGTTGGCGTCAGACATTTTGAGCTTTAATTGGCTTTTTCTTCCAGAGGAATGGCGCGCCTCGGAGACGGTCAAGGCGTTTTTCGACAGCTTCAACACGTCGTTTCTTCCGATAAACCGCTGGTCTATTCTGCTCATTGTTACAATCGAAGCTCTCTGGATTTATTCGCTCGGATCGCTGATATTTCGCTTCTTGAAAAATCCGTTGGAAGAATCTCCGCTGCTGCGATTCTGCTTGACCTGTTTGACCGGCGCAGCGGCGCTGTCCGCGCTGACGGGTTTTCTCGGCTTGATCGGTTGTCTGCAAAGCTGGCTTTTCTGGACGCTGGCGGCAGGGACGATATTGACGCTAGTATGGAAAATTAGGGATGCGGTTTTACTCAAATCGCCTCAGATTAGTTGCGAGTTGCGAGAAGATGGAATGTGTAATTCCGTTCGATTTTTCCGGGGGCTTACGCACCCCGGCTCGCCCTACTGCCTACTGCCTACTGCCTTAATCGCTTTCTTCTGTCTCCTCGCTGTTCTCCCCGCCATGACGCCGCCATTTGATTTTGACGTTCGGGAATACCATCTGGAATCGGTCAAGGAATTCTGGCTTTCTGGGCGAATAACTGCGCTGCCCAACAACGCTTACGCCAACATGCCCCTGGGAGCGGAAAGCCTCGTTTTGGTTTCAATGGCGCTTTCCGGCGACTGGTTTTTAGGTGCGCTGGCAGGCAAGACGCTTTTAAGTCTGTCCGTACCGCTGACAGCGCTGCTTCTTTTCGCTCTTGGCGAGAAATACCTTTCCAAACGCGCTGGACTGATCGCAGCGCTTATTTACGTTTCCGCGCCGTTAATCATTCGCAACGCTCAGTTTGGAATGATTGACGACGTCTTGACGATGTACGCCTTGGCAACGGCGGCAGTCCTGTTAGAAATTGTCAATCAACGTTTAACAACAGAAACTGATATATCCCCAACTCTCGCAACTCGCAACTCGCAACTCGCAACTTTATTGGGCGCGATGGCGGGAATGGCGTCGGCGATAAAATATCCGGGCGCGCTTTTTGTAGCCTTGCCGTGCTTTATCGTAACCTTCTGGAAGAGCAGCCGTCTGCGACTCCAGCTCCCTGTTGTAACGTTTCTTCTGACCGCTTTGCTTATCGGGGGCGTTTGGTATTTGAAGAACGCGATCCTGCTGGGGAACCCGGTTTATCCGCTGTGTTCCAGCCTGTTTGGAAACGAATTTCCCGTTGGCTTTTCAGCTGAATCGTACGCTCGATGGCAAACCGTCCACGCGCCTCATGGCTGGGCTTGGTCAGCAATATACAAGCCGATTGTCCTTTTCTTCTATTCTTCCGACGTTGCCAGCCCGCTGTTTCTGCCCGTTTTGGCGTGCTGTATATTGTTTTGGAAACGACTGCCGGATTATGCGCGCTGGTCGCTGATTTACAGCAGTCTTTTTCTGGTCGGGTGGCATGTAACAACTCACAGAATTGAACGATTCCTGTTGCCCGTCGTTCCGTTTATCGCCTTGGCTGGCGGCGCGGTTTTTGACGTCATTCTTTCCAACGTTTCCGTCTGGATGGGACGAGTTCTCAAAGGCGTTTTGGCTCTCGGCGCAGCGTATTCCCTCCTGATTTTAGCGTATCCGTTTCTCGGAGCGTTCGGAACGTTCGATACAATCTCCGAGATGCGGTCGTCTCCCCTGAGACTGTGCGAGGGATTGACGCAGCTTGTTACACTGAGATCCGAAGAACTGCTCAAAATGAAGGATTCCGGCGAACGCGTTTTGCTCATCGGCGACGCCGCGGTTTTCGACTGGCCCGTTCCCATTGACTATTCCGTCTGCTTTAATTCCGACGACTTTATAGATTCTGTTACAAGCAAACTTCAGGGAGACAATCCGCCCAAATTGATCGTTGTCAATTTAAGCGAGATAAACCGATACCAGACTACAGAATACGGGTACAGCTCAAAAGTTAAAGCGGCCCTGGAATTGTTGGATAATCCAGACCGCTTTACTCCAATTTATCGTTCAGAATGGATGACGACGACTGTTTACGAATTGAAACAATAGGCATTACCGTTTTGCCAGCCACTCTTCCTTTGAGATGCAGAATGTATGGACTGTTCGAAACGTGTCGTCTAAAGGAAATGGGACTTTTTCGGTTGTATGATGAAACTTAAATCCGCATTTTTCCTCTACGCGATACGACCGTACATTTCCGTCATAGATATTACACCAGATTTTATCAAGTTGCAAGTCCTCAAAACCGCGTCTCAACATTTCTCTGGCAGATTCTGTGATGAGTCCTCGTCCCCAATACGGAACGCCAATCCAATAGCCGATTTCAGCTTCCGTATCGGGAATATCCGAGTTACTCGCTTTTCCAATCATCAGCCCAATGCTGCCAACCGGATGACCAACTTCCTTCAAAATAACAGCGTAGGTTTCCGGAGCTGAGAGAACATTTTGAATAATCTCGAGGCTGTTTTCTACACTCGTATGAACAGCCCATCCCGCAGCAGGACCAACTTCCGGACTGCTTGCGTATTTATACAACGCTTCCGCATCGGAGTCTTCCCACGGGCGGAGAATGAGCCGCGTCGTTTCCAAAATCATTTTGATAATCTCTCGTTGATTGAGTTGCGTGACAGCGTTAATTAAATTTTAAACACGAAAAACACGAAACAAACGAAACTTACGAAAAATTTAAAAAATAATTCTTTCGTGTTTTTCCCGTCCCTTTTCGTATATTTCGTGTTTAAAACTACTGCCTACTGCCTATTGCCTACTGCCTTATTTCACGTTTCCCAGTTCGAGGTCTTCGCTCATCTTGAAAACGCGGGCGAGGGCGGCGTCAACGGTTTCGTCTCGAGCCAGCAGAACGCCGACGCGGCGATGTCCGTGGACTTCGCCTTTGCCGAAAATACGCATCGTCGTGTTGGGAGCTTCGAGGACTTTATCCAGATTGGAGAACGTAACGTCGTCGCTGTCTCCGCGGGCGACAATTGCCTTGGACGCCGACGGGCCGTGGAATGCAATGTTGGGAATGGGAAGCCCGAGAATGGCGCGGGCGTGGAGCGCGAATTCCGACAGGTCTTGAGAAATCATCGTAACCATGCCTGTGTCGTGGGGTCTGGGGGAAACTTCGCTGAAAATGACCTTGTCGCCCTTGATGAACATTTCGACGCCGAAAATACCGCGACCGCCCAGCGCGCCGGTGATCTTGCCGGCAATTTCCTGAGCTTTCGCCTTCGCTTCGTCTGACATGGGCTGCGGCTGCCAGGATTCCTGGTAGTCGCCGTCTACCTGATGATGCCCAATCGGTTCGAGGAACGACGTTCCGCCCGCGTGACGAACGGTCAGAAGGGTAATTTCGTAATCGAAATCGATAAACCCTTCGACGATGACTTTTCCCGCGCCGGCGCGTCCGCCTTCCTGAGCAATTTGCCAGCATTTGTCGACGTCGTCCGCCGATTTGCAAACGCTCTGACCGTGTCCGGACGAGGACATAATCGGTTTGATAACGCACGGCGTTCCGATGGCTTCTACCGCCTGTTTGAATTCTTCGTAATTGGCGGCGAAACGATACGGGGACGTCGGCAAACCGAGTTCCTCAGCCGCCAGACGGCGAATCCCTTCCCGGTTCATGGTCAGGAACGCGGCGTTGGCAGTCGGGATAACCGTATACCCTTCTTTTTCCAGTTCAACGAGCGTCGGCGTAGCAATCGCTTCGACTTCCGGAACGATGTAGTCGGGCTTTTCCTTTTCGATGACTTCGCGCAGCTGTTTGCCGTCGAGCATGTTGATGAAGTAGCTCCGGTGCGCCACCTGCATGCCCGGCGCATTGTCGTAGCGGTCAACAGCGACAACTTCGACGCCCAAGCGCATCATTTCAATTACAACTTCTTTGCCAAGTTCGCCTGAACCGAGCATCAAAACCTTAACAGCCGACGGTCTGAGAGCCGTTCCCAATGTAGTCATAGCGTTTTAAGAAAGGAAAAAGGTTATCGATGAGGGAGAAAGAGGAAACGCTCCTCTGGTTTATCGCCCTCGAATTATCTAATAGACATTTTAGCACAGGACGAAAAGATGTCAAGCTGTGGCAATTCGGAATTCGTAATGCGGAATGCGGAATGCGGAATTACGCAAAGCGCCTCAAGATATCTATTCCCTATTCCCTATTCCCTATTCCCTATTCCCTACTGCCTACTGCCTACTGCCTACTGCCTACTGCCTACTGCCTATTCCCCCATTTTTCTTGTAAATTTGTCGAACAATTCATTGACAAAGCAGAAAGAATCTGTTATAATAATATATAAGGGCTAATAAATTCGAATATTTCGTCCAGATAATCAAAAAACTATTTCAATGAGAATCTATAAACACGCTTTTACACTGGTTGAACTGCTGGTCGTGATTACCATTATCGGTATAATCATGGGTTTGTCGCTGCCAGCGCTCAATGCCGCTCGCGAATCAGCGCGCGTATTGCAGTGCAAAAACCATTTAAAACAGCTGGGAACGGCTTGTTGGACGCATAACGCGGAACAGCTTACGCTTCCCACCGGCGGATGGGGCTGGCAGTTTGCCGGCGACCCGGCTCGCGGGTTTAGAGAACTGCAAACCGGCGGCTGGCTGTACAATATTTTACCATATATGGATAACCGGGCGCTGCACGACATGCCTGGACCTGGTCGTATGAAAACGCCGGTTCCGGAGTTTCACTGCCCGTCAAAGCGCAAGCCGATTCGGTATCCGTTTTCGCATTCCGGCAACGTGATGTGCTATAGACCGACGCTGTCTTCCAATAGCGTTCAGACGTTTAACGGCGAAACAGAGGTCGCTCGAAACGATTACGCCGCCAACGGCGGCACTCGCGCCGATCCCTGTATTACAGGTACGTCATCAGGCTATTATGACGCGTTAAACAAGTACTTTAGTATGAACAACGCGCAAGCCATTATCGGCATTCGAGCTTATTTCAAAGGCGAACATAATAACGTGAACGACAATACGGGATCGTACTGTCCCGGCGGCGCGTTTTCAATTCATACAATTTCGGAACGAGACGGCGCGTCCAACACCATCATGTTGGGCGAACGTCACGTCAATCCGGACGAATACTATACCGGAACCGCCAGCGACGACGACCAGGGCTGGGATCAAGGGTACGACCGAGACACCGTCCGGTGGGGCGGCGCGGATAAATCCCTGTTTGGGATGGCGATGGCCGATTTGAACTATACGCCAGAAATTATGGCTAGAATCAAGGCGTATTACACGCGTCAAAATTTGAGTAATAACCATTGGATTCCCATTCAGGACAAAGCTGGATACACGTCGCCGTCCAGATGGGGATCCCCGCATGGAGACTCGATAAACTTTTGTATGGTTGACGCGTCCGTAGTTTCAGTCAGTTACGGTGTTGATCCGTTTATTTTCTATTGTCTTTGCTCGCATTGCGATGGTCAGGCAATTCCGGCTGATACATTTAAATAAATTTGACACAGTATAAAAAACGAAATTCGTTTTTCGTTTTCCATTTGATATTTAATTCCTGTACATTAACTCATCACTCGACGTCAAGTTATAAACATTGGCGAAAAGCAGTTATTAAATGCGCTATTATCATTTATAGATTTAGAGGAGGAATCCATGAGAATTTATAAACGCGCCTTTACGCTTGTTGAACTTTTGGTTGTGATTACGATTATCGGCATAATCATGGGTTTGTCGTTGCCAGCTCTGAATGCAGCGCGAGAGTCAGCTCGTATTTTACAATGCAAAAACCATCTTAACCAGTTGGGGAAAGGTTGTTTGACTCATAATGCAGAACAGCTTACGCTTCCGACCGGCGGCTGGGGATGGCATTTTGCCGGTGCGCCTTCTCGCGGATTTAGAGAATTGCAGCCCGGCGGTTGGCTGTATAACGTTTTGCCCTACATAGACAACCGCACTCTGCACGACATGCCTGGTCCGGAACGCTGCATGACCCCGGTTCCGGAATTCCATTGTCCGTCAAAACGTAAGCCGATTCGATACCCGTTCTCTCCTGGCGACTCTACAATGATGTTGCCGGATCAGGGGCTGAAGAGTCTGAAATCTTGTGGCATCAGTGAAATCGCCCGAACTGACTATGCTGGCAACGCCGGCACCCGAGCGGATCCTGACGTTGCCGGCACCGCCAGCGGTTGGGACGATTTGCATCAATACGCCCGCGCCGGAAATAAGACTACGGTCGTTGCGTTGCGAAATTTCTGGAAAGGCAAGTGGAATACCATCACCGACACAACCGGCTGTTTCTGCGCCGGCGCCGGACAGACGACTCACGCTATTTCCGAACAGGACGGAGCGTCCAATACAATCATGATTGGCGAACGACACGTCAATCCGGACGAGTATTATACCGGCGCGGCAAGCGACGACGACCAGGGCTGGGATCAAGGGTATGACCGCGACACAATTCGTTGGGGCGGTTCAGACGAAAAACTGCTCAGCATGGGTAACGGCGATTTGAACTACACGCCAGAACGAATCAACATTGCCAAAGCGTATTTTACTCGACAGAATTTGAGCAAGAATTACTGGATTCCCATTCAGGATAAAGCCGGGTACACGTCCCCGTCCCGATGGGGTTCTCCGCATGGAGACTCTATCAACTTCTGCATGGCAGACGGCGCTGTCCGTTCTGTCAGCTATGGCGTTGATCCGTTCCTGTTTTACTGCCTGTGTAATTACAAGGACGCCCAGTCCATTCCGTCAAATACGTTTAAAGAATAACGCTTAGCTAAACGTTACAACGCAGCCCACGCCTTTAGGCGTGGGATAACAAAAGATATAAATAGTGGTAAGTGGTAAGTGGTAAGTGGTAAGGATGCAAGCGCTGCCCCTACTAACCACTAACAACTAACAACTTACCACTCGCAATACTATTTTTCTTCCGGAACGATGTTGACGCCGTAAAGGTCTTCAAACAGACGCCCCTGTACAGACAACAGCTTTTTCATCAAGACCGGATCTACGCCAGGAGAGCAAAGGACTGTTAAATTGTCATTCTCCCGGACAAGTTCAATTCCGGAAAGGTCTGCCCCAACGCCCTGCATGAGGGCGTCTGCAACGCGTAAAAACGCAGACAGCTTTGAAACGATCGCGCGCTGTTCCCGCGGCAGAGCCATGTAATACTCATGAGTCGGCTTGGGCGGAGATTTGCGGTAATATCGCGCCGTTTGAGCGACGATGTCTATATCCAGACGGCTTAATCCGAAAATATCCGAATTGGCGATAAGATAATACGTATGCTTGTGATGCGCTCTGGCGGCGAGAAAGTATCCCGCTTCGTGAAGCAATCCCGCAGCGTAGAGCATAAGCCGATGCCGCGGCGTGAGTCCGGACAGGTCTTTAAACAAGTCAAACAGGTTGACGGCGCAGTCCGCCAATCGAGAGCTGTAGTCCAAATCCACCAGGAACTTTTCGCCCAGAGCGCGAGCGGAATCTATAACGCCCGCCGCCCAGGATTTATCTTCTATGCCAGCTATGTTCAGAGCCTGATTTTGAACCAGACCGTCAATCATCTTTGCCGCGCAAAGGTGCATCTTTTTCAGTTTGGTTTGACGAAGAAGATAGCGGAAAATGGTACAGGCAGGGATGATTCTTTGCGCTTCTTCAAAGGGAATCTGATATTCCCGGCTGAGTTCCAGTTCGCTTTTGTCCGAAAAATGCTCGACAAACGTTTCGATGCTTTTGGCTTCGAGGTCTTCCAACGGCTGAGCCGTTTCGCCGCCAACAACCAATTGAGAAATGGACCTTGCAGAGCCGCCGGAAACGGCGATTATACGGTCAATCGAACCCAGATGAAGGGCGTTAATTGACGTAAACATAACGGTGTCGATATGCGCTTCAAGCCGTTGCAGGTACTGTTTGGGCAGCATTTCAGCGCTTTGATACTGCTCTCGCAAACGAACGGTTCCGGTATTGACGGAAACCGCATTGACCAGCTTTCCGTTTTGCAGAACCGTCAAGAGCGTGTTTCCCCCGCCGACTTCGACAAGAAGAACTCGTCCTTTTTCCAGTTTCGATTTTTCGGACAGGGAATTGCTGACCGCAGAAAGAATCAAATGGCTTTCTTCCGACGGGTCAAGAATTTCTACCTGAATTCCGCAGGCGTTATAGATTCTGTCCTGAAAGACGTCCGCATTAATTGCCTCGCGAACAGCGGACGTAGCGACGCAGCGAACGTTTTGAACCTTGTATTTTTCGAGGATTTTATTATAGTCCCGAAAAATGGCGACGGCAGTTCGCATGGAATCGTTGCTGATTCTGTCAGTACAAAACGTATCCTGTCCAAGTCGAACGGATTTGTTGTACTGACCAATTGTTTCAAACTTTCCCGTCGATTCGACTTGAGCCAGCGTCATGCGAATCGAATTGGAACCGACGTCAATAGCGGCAATGATTGTAACAGAGTCTTCCATGATTTATTTGTTTAAGTTGCGAGTAACGAGTAACGAGTTGCGAGAAACGCAAAGCGCCTCATAAAATATCTCGCAACTCGCAACTCGCAACTCACTACTCTATTACAGGGCGGCGGCAGGCTGCGGAGCCGGAACGTTGGACTTTTCCGGAGCCGGCTGAACTTTAATGGTCGCCGGGTTGGGCATGTTCGCTACGCCGACCTGAAGAGCTTTGACGTAATCCGCGGTAATGTCGAGAGCTTCTCGCAGATACGGAGTTTCTTCAATATCGGTTCCGTCCTGTTTAATAGTGTCCTCGAGCTGCTTTTTCTCTTCCTCTTCCGGAATAAGCTCAGCGCGTTCCTCGAAAAACTTCTTTTCGTTAAGCGTGATATTGGACTTGTCCTTGTTTTTCAAATAGCACTCGATTTTTCGCTTGGTCTTTTGGAAATCTTCACTCTGAGCGCAGCGAACGGCAGACGCCTGTTTGAGGTATTTGACAACAGCGGGCGATACGAGGTTGAATTTCTGATAGACTTGAGCGGGAACCTGATCAAATGCCAGAGCGTAATCGAGGTCGGACTCGCCGACGTCCATGTGAGTTGTAATCGACGGAAGTTCAACGTCAGCCAGAACGCCGCGGTTTTGCGTGGAGTCTCCATCCGGTCGATAGAACTGCTGAATGGTAACCTTCAACGCGCCCATCTTCGGAGCCGCGCCGAAGGAGAACAGCGCTTCGCCCAGCGGCAACAGACTTTGAACGGTGCCTTTTCCGTGAGTGGAATGGTCGCCGACAATCAAGCCGCGGCCGTAGTCCTGAATCGCGCCGGCAAAAATTTCGCTGGCGGAGGCGGAAAACTTGCTGATCAAAACTACCAGCGGTTTGTCCCAGGTTACGTCTGAGTCGTGGTCTGAATAACATTCAATTTTGAAGTTGTTCTCGCCAACGGATTTCGTTCGGCTTGGACCTTTGACTTGTACAACCGGACCGGTCTTGATAAACAAACCGGTTGTGTTGATGGATTCCGGAAGCGACCCGCCGCCGTTGGCGCGAAGGTCAACGATGCAGGCGTCGCAGCCCTGAGCGTTGAAGTCTTCCAAAATGCGTTTCATGTCGCGAGTAGTGCTGCGGTATTCCGCTTTGCCGTTTCGCATGCCGGACATGTCTGCATAGAAGCTGGGCAAATCGATAACGCCGATTTTATAGGGCGTTCCATCGGGTTTGGTTCCCGCTTCAAAAACTTTGCCTTTGGCGGCAGAGTCTTTCAATTCGATTTTAGCGCGGGTGATTTTGATGTCTTTGGTTTTTCCGCCGTCTGCCGGCAAAACTTCCAGACGAACAACAGTATTGGCTTTGCCGCGAACCTTTTTGACGACGTCGTCGAGTTTCATATCGACTACGTCTTCAAACGGACCGTCTGCGCCCTGACCAACGCCGATGATTTTGTCCTCAACCTTGAGCGAGCCTTCTTTTTCGGCCGCTCCGCCGGGAACGAGGTGCTTGATAATCGTATAGCCGTCTTCCGAACCCAACGTCGCGCCGATGCCTTCCAGCTCCAGACGCATGTTGATTTCAAAGTTTTCCAGGGCGCTGGCGGACATGTACGTTGTATGCGGGTCAAACGAAGTCGTCATCGCGGTAAGGTACATTTCCAACAGTTCGTTGGAGTCCGTTTGGTGCATGCGCTTCTGAAAGCTCTTATATCGGCGAGACAGCTTGTCGATGGCTTCCTGACCTTCTTTGTCGTCAACTTTCAAAATGAGCAGATCGTACTTGACTCTCTTGCGCCATCGTTCCATGGCTTCAGCAGAGGTTTTGGGATAGTCCAGCTTGTCGCGATCCAGACAGATGGTTTCGTCAACTGTAAAGTCGATCGGCTGTTTGAGCAGTTCCTGAACCTGAGCCATGCGTTCGTCAAGACGAATGAGATACGTCTTGAAAATAACGTACGCGAAACGAATGTCGCCTTTTGACAGCCATTCTGGCATGTTAGGAACTTGTCTTTTGAAAGCGTCAATGTCTGACTTGAGAAAATACGCTTTTTGGTAGTCCAGCGTTTTGATGAAATTGTCCAGCCAGCGTTCGGAGTATTCCACATCAATCTTCTTTTGGGACAGATGCTCGTGCGGCATGAGGATGTCGATTATTCTGGCGATTTGTTTATCTGTTGCGTTGGGGTCGCGAAGCCCATCTTCGCCGTAAGATGCGGAAACTGCACAGAAAAAGACGACTGCAAGCGAAGAAATAACGCTCAACAGGTTACGCGTGTTGAAATGACTCATAATTATTCAAGGTTAAGGTGAAATGCTGCAATAAGGCAACAATATGTATAAACTGAGCTGTCAAACAAATTCAGTTTGAATTCCAATTTTTAAGGAATTTGATTGTCAACAGCAAAAACGACTTTCTCTATAATACCACTTTTTGCTAAAAAATCAAGGGCGATTGGGGAGAAAGTTGGAAGTTGGGAAAAATGAAGGATTACATTAAACAAGGGTAATCGTCTTAACCCTGTCAATCGTCTGGCAATTCTTTTTTCCCCCTGTTCTCACTTTCTGAGGCGGCGGATTCATTAGGATCCGTTGCTGTGATGTCGATTATCTGGACATCTGATTTTTGATTGGAATGACGTTCGCTTGATTCGGAATAATAGTCCTGAGAACTGTCTTCTGAATTGTAATTGGAATCGTTTTGACTGTCGTCGTCCGAAGATGCGCTTGTAAACATGTGCATTCGAAACTGCGATTCCATGCCAGCTGGAATTTCAAAAAACAAATTCTGCAAAAACAGTTTGCGAACAATCCATCGAATTGGCGGTAAAAACAAAAACAGACCTATAACGTCCGTTATCAGCCCTGGAATGATCATCAGTATGCCGGCGAACAAAATCAGAACTCCGTCTCGCATTTCGTCGGTTGACGAGATGTTATGCCGTTCCATGTAGAGAATGCGCTTCCAGCAAATAGAGCCTTCCCAACGCATGAGTATAATACCCAAAATAATCGAACCCAATATCAAAGCCAGAAGAATCAAACTGTTGTAAGCCTGCATGAACCTGTACATTGTGTACAGTTCTGCTGCTACGACAATAAAAAACACCGGCCATTTCCAGCCAAAAACTTTGGGCGATTGCTGCATATTATAAAAATGACTGTTGTAACGCGTCGATGAGTTGGTCAACGTCTGACTCGTTATTAAATCCATGAACGGAAACCCGGAATCCTCCGTTTCGCACCGTCAATTCTACTCCTTTTTCTACGAATTTTTGAGCAATAAGTGCGAGTTTTTCTTCTCCAATTTCAGGAATTCTAAAGAAAATTATACCAGAACCGTGAAGAAAGTCATTTTCTTGAGAAATATCTGTTTTAAATTCGACAGGGAACTGCTGAAGCCGTTCGATTAAATACCGGCGGATTTTAAGTATTTGATTTGTAATGGTTTCCTGCCCGTATTTGAAGATTGTTTTCAGAGAATCCGTCATCGTCAGCCAGGCGGGCGTGGCGGTGGTGGCGGTCATAAACCGCTGAGCGTTTTTCATTTCCGGCCAGTCAGAACGCGAGAAATCAGTATGGTTTTCCACAGACGCCCAGCCGAAATTGATGTTGCGTAATAAACCGTTGACTGCGTTTTTGCAGTAGAAGAATCCGGAGCCTTGAGCGCTCAAAAGCCATTTCTGCGCACCGACGGAGAGGAAGTCGACGTCTGTGTCTTTGACGTCAAAGGGGAACGCGCCCATGCCTTGAATGCCGTCTACGCACAGCAGCGCGCCGTGGGAGTGAACCATCTCGGCGATTTCCTTGATATTGGCGCGCCAGCCGGTGCAATAGCTCACCCAGCTGACGGAAACCAGACGCGTGCGCTTGTCGATGTACGGTTCCAGCGCCGCGGCGGTCAGTTTGCCGTCTGGAAGCGGGACTCGGCGCGGCTCCACGCCCCGATTGGCGAGAAACGTCCACGGGTAAATATTGGCGGGGAACTCGTTGTCCGGAAAGACGACGTTGTCGCCCGGCTCCCATGGCAACCCTTCCGCGACGATTTTCAGTCCCTCGGACGTGGAACGAGTCAGCGCAATTTCGTCGTCCTGAGCGTTGACCAGCTTTGCGGAAAGCGGAATGGCGCGGAGCATTTTCTCGTACCACAGCGGCCAGTATTTAGACGCTCCGTTGGTTGACTGCTGCGTCCAGCTCAACATGCCAAAGAATACGGAGTTGGAAAAGGGACCTAATGAAGCGCTGTTGAAATAGCAGATGTTCTCACAAATTGGGAATTCGTCGCGAAATGACATGGGGGGAGTTTTTGGAGTGAGGAGCGCATTAAATGAGTAGTGGTAAGTAGTTAGTGGTAAGTGGTTAGTATGATGAACGCTTGACGTCCTTTATATTAACCACTAAATACTTACTACTTACCACTAAAAAATTAGCAGAACGTAACCTTGGGGTTCGCGAATCGCAGACCATCGCCGTCGTGATAGTTGGCGTATTCGGTAACGATGGTTCCCTGCGGTCCGCCCATCATGCAGTGCCAGGATTCCAGCTTTGCCAGGTGGCTGATGGAGCCGACGTGAAGTTCTTCATAATGCTTCAGATGAGTGAACGGCTGCTGGCTTTCCGGAACTGGAACGGGGAACGGACGGTTGTCTTCGCCGACTTCGGCAAAGTTGTAGATGCTTCCGTAGCGAACGTGCCAGGATTCCATCTTGGCGGGGTACTTGGTCGGATGATGAGAGTGTTCCGGAATCATCTGGAACGGGAGCAGATAAATGTCGTGTCCGAAATAGCTGAATCCCGGCTCGTTGCGGTTGAGCCAAATGATTCCGCCCATGCCGACGTGAGCGAAATCGCCGATGCCGCCTTCCAGAACCCAGAATTCGGCGTTGTCGCGGAATCCCTTCGGGTACGGATAGCCGAAACGATCGAACATTTCCATGTACGCGTCCTTGGCGCGGCCGGCGAGGAATTTGCCGTCTGCGTCATAGAAGTAAGAGTTGTCATAGACCTTAACGCCGTCTACAATTTTGTAACCGTCAGCCATTTGAGTTCCTTTCTTTGGGCATTGTTTAGCCGCGCAAGAGCCATCGGCTTTTGCTTGGTCTGAAATGAAAAGTGTACTTGCTGCCGCAGCCGCTGTAGCTGAAAGCATAGTACGTCGATTGATGTGTTCCATTTTGAACGCCTCTGTTGTTAAACTGAAAAATAGTTATTTTCTATTATTATGATTCATTTCTGTATTAATTGCAATAGGGGGGCATGGGATTTTTCGAAATTTATTTTGTTCAGCCCGGATCGCGGCTGTCTCCTGCCGCTGGAAAAATCTCACGCGGAGACGCGGAGGCGCGGAGGATGTTCGAGAAGTTTTAAAAATTTCTTTGCGATCTTTGCGGCTAAAAAATTCTTTTGCGGCAGGGGACTGCCGCCATCCAGGGAAGCGTTTTCGGCTGCGTCGGAAGTTTCTTTGTGTTCTTTGTGTTCTTTGTGATTAAAAAATTTCTTTGGCGGACGAAGACGTCCGCGAACCAGCGGGACGAGCGGGCTTTCCGCGTTCAATGATTTTTGGAGGCTTCCGCCGCAAGCTCTCCCCTCAAGACGAGCGCTTTGCGTAATTACGAATTCCGCATTACGAATTACGCATTCTTTCATCCCCCCTTGATTTTCCCTATAAATGATATAATATAATAGAACTGGATTTGTTTGTTAACTAAAAGGAAATTATTATATGGAAATGTCGTTCGCCATATTGGCGGCAGCGGAGGGCGTTGCGGAACAGGCGAGTTCCGCGCCTCCGAGTACTTTGCCCGGTTGGGAAAACTGGGCGATACTGCTATTGAGCGTCGCGTGCGCGTTGGGGATATCGTTTTTGTGCTCCCTGTGCGAGGCTGCGTTTCTGTCTTTGAGTCCTGGGCAAGTCGAGGAAATTGCCGAGCTGTATCCGTCCCGCGGACTCGTCTGGACGAATTTCAAAACGCACATGGAATACCCCATTGCGGTTATTTTGCTGCTCAATACAGCGGCTCATACCATCGGCGCTACCGTTGCCGGCGCACAAATCCATTATATGTACGGGAACGCGCAAGTAACGGCGTTTTCGATTCTCTTTACGTGGCTGATGCTCCAGTACACGGAAATCCTGCCGAAAACGATTGGCGTTCGCAACAACCTGTATATTTGCGAGCTGACGACGTGGCCCATGCGGGTTTTGATTTGGATATTTACGCCGATTGTCTGGCTGCTTTACTTGCTCAACAGACCGTTTGAAGGACCGAAAAAGACCTCGGATTCCGAAAGAACGCTCAGCGAGCTGGCGGCTCTGGTCGGCGTGGCGCAGTCGTCAAATTTGCTTGATAAAACGCAGGAACGGATTATGCTCCAAACGTCCAAGTTGCATCTGCGGACGACGTCTGAAATTATGGTTTCCGCCCTGGACGTTACGTTTATTTCGTCAAAACAAACGCTTTTAGAGGCGATTCTGGTCGCTCATATAGACCCTCACACACGGTTTCCCGTTATTGACGGCGACGACGTCAACAAGGTTTTGGGATACGTCAACTTCAAAGAGATGGTTGCCTGGGCAAGAACCAGCCCTGACGAACCAAACGTCTTGCCGATTCTTCGCCCGGTGAACTTCGTCAATGAAGACGAGGAAATTTCTGACACTCTCCATTTGTTTGTTGAGCGGCACGCTCATTTGGCGATAGTTCAGGACGAGCAGAAGCAGACGCTGGGAATTGTTACATTGGAAGACATCGTCGAGGAACTTGTCGGCGATCTGGACGACGATTTCAACGCGGACGAGAAGATTCCTGAATCGTCGGACGGCGGGCGAATGGCGTCGCTGCCGAAGTTTATCAACGACTTGTCCGAGCACGTGTTTATTATCGGCGGCGGGGCGTTGATGAGCGAGGTGATCCCGGTTCTCAATAAAGAAAAATGCTGCGGCCGCTGGTACGGCGACGCGCCGTCGGGCACCATTTCCCAATGGCTTTTAACGCAAATAGACGGCCCTCTGAAAGCCAACAAACGGGTGTCGGTCAACGGCTGGGATTTCATCGTTCGACGAACGCGTCACAACAAGGTTTTTGACGCTCTGGTTCTGCCATACGGACAGAACGAAGAGCTTCGGGAGGAACAGCAGTCATGACGCAGTCGGATATTAACCATATCGTCCTGTTCGCCGGCGGGCTGACGCTGTCGATTGCCTGCTCAACGATCTGTTCGCTGTGCGAGGCGGCGCTGTTAAGTCTGACGCCGGGGCAGATTGAGGAATTCGCGCGTCGAAACAAAACCAAAGGCGCGATCTGGCGCAATTTCAAACAGAATATTCGCGATCCGATTTCCGCGATCTTGCTGCTCAATACGTCCGCCCATACCATTGGGGCGACGATCGCCGGCGCGCAATTTCAGCTGCTTTTTCATAACATCCCGCTGACTGTATTTTCAGTGGTCTTTACGTGGGTGATGTTACAATTTACGGAGATATTGCCCAAGACGCTGGGGGTTCGTTACAACGTTGGCGTTGCCAGCATTATGACCCGTCCGATGCAGTTTATGGTTTGGGCTGCGCTGCCGTTTATGCGAATCGTGCGATTTCTCAACCGTCCATTTGAACGGGAATCGCGATCCGCGCCGACGTCTCCGACCGATGAAATTTCCGCTCTGGCGGGAATTGCCCGGCTGCGAAAACAGCTCGACGTTCATCAGGAGCGCATTTTCCGTCAGACCGCCGCGTTACAGGAACAGTATGCCTTTGAGGTCATGATTCCGGAGACGCAAATCAAGTTCATTTCCACCGACATGACGCTTGCGGAGGCGATTGACGTCATTCACGCTGACCCGCATACGCGGTTCCCCGTCGTGGAAGGTCAGGACGTCAACAACATTTTGGGCTACGTCAATTTCAAAGAGCTGATCGCCTGGTCGTCCGTCAACCCGAAAGCGCCCAACGTCCGCGGCGTTATGAGAAAGATTCATTTTATCGAACCGCAGGCGGAACTGTCGGACGTTCTCAAGTTATTTGTCAACCAGCACGCGCACATGGCGATTGTAACCTCCGGAGACGTCAATAAAAACGGCGAAGGCGGAGAAACGCTCGGTCTGATTACGCTGGAAGACATTCTGGAAGTCCTCTTTGGGGAGTTGGAAGACGAATTCGACGCCCCCTTCGGCGGCCGCCGCTCTTTCGCGACGCTGCAAAAACTGCGTGCGAAGAGAAACGTCAAAAGCAAGACGAGCGAGAATTAAAAAACTACTCTGGACAAGATTCTGAATATTTGGTATACAGTCAAAAAACACTCCAAATATAAGGAATCCAAAATGAACAAATACATCGTATTAAGCGCAGCTGCGCTTGTTATCAGTCTTACTGTTGGCTGTCAAAACTGCGGATATAAAACCGCTCATTGTTCGCGATATCAAACGCTTGTCGGAACGACGCGTCTGGCGTCGCCGCAGACGAATTGCCGTTATAATGCCTGCGGCGTCAGCAATGCTTGCAATACATGCAATACGTGTAATACGTGCGATACGCAAATGCTTGCCAATAACAGCCCGCTATATTCCAATGCGTACGCTCAGGATGCAAGCCAAAACGGATGGTATCAATCGTACGCCGCCGAGAACGCTTCTTCAAGCGCCAGCTTGCTGGATGGAACTCAGCAGACGGCTCAAAGCGAAGCCCCGCTTCGCTGGCGCCGCGTTACAGAGGAAGAACAGCAATACGCCAACTCGGCAGTCAATCCGACGTCGGCTGGAGTTACGTCTGCTTTGAGCGCTCCTGCTTTTGGATCGCCCGCTCCTGCGTCTGCGTTAGGACCAAACACTTCCCGCAGAGCGACAAGGGGAGTCGCTTCCGCGTTGGAAACGCCTGATTATCCTGCGCCGAACGCGGCGTCTCAGTATCCGGGACAATATCCAAGACAGTATCCCGGTCAGTATCCAGGACAGTACCCCAATTCTTCCCCCAGAGCGGCGAGAGGCGTCGCTTCAGCGTTGGATACGCCTGGATATCCCGAACAGGCCGCCGCGCCGCAATATCCGGGTCAGTATGCTGGTCAATACCCAAACACTTCTCCCCGAGCGACCAGAGGCGTTGATTCGGCGTTAAGCGTTCCCAATCATCCGCTGCCTCCTCAGTATGCTGGTCAGTACCCTAACTCTCCCCGAGTTGCGTCTGGGGTGAATCCGTCGTACAACAATCCTTCGTACGGCGCGCCTACGTCGGGAACCGGCGAAGAACCGCTGCGTTGGCGTCACGCTACGGAGGAAGAACAGCAATACTATAATTCTCCCCACAGAGCGTCTGCTCCCATGAATGGAACGGATAATTCCGCTTACAGCGCTGACCAGTCCCTGACGGTTCCGGTTTATTCCGGGAATAACGCCGACGCTTCCCAAACGCAGGGAAATTTAACGATGCCGGAAATTGACCCGAACGCTCTGCCATCGCTCAATCCGGAATCTGGAACGTTTTAGACGGCAAGGGAAATAATAGTAGGATAATTCCTCTTCAAGATGGATTTTGAAGTCAAACTGACGGATATTTTTGAAGGTCCAATGGATCTGTTGCTGTACCTTGTACGGAAACAGGAGCTGGACATTTGCAATCTTCCGTTAAGTATAATCACTCAGCAATTTCTGGAATTCATAAAGGTTCTGGAATTTATGGACTTCAACGAGATCGGCGAGTTTCTCTGGGTGGCGGCTCAGCTTATTGAAATCAAATCGAAGCAGATTCTGCCGGATGCGGAGGCGATTGAGCAGGACGAAGTTGAGCAGGACAAGACCTGTTTTATCGCTCATCTATTGGAATACAAAAAATATCGGGACGCGGCGGCGGATTTGGAACGCTCCGGCGAATTGATGCAGCAGAATTATCCGCGTTTGGCGAACGACCTTCCTCCGCGCGCTCAGAACTTTGCGGCGGAACCGATAAAACGCGTCGAGTTGTGGGATCTGGTCAGCGCGTTTGGGCGAATCGTCAAGGAATCCCAGGTCGATCCGCAAAGCCGAATTGTCAACAACGAGCCGCCCATTTACGTCTATATGCAGCGGATTCAGGACAAGCTCAAAACACAGGGAACGACCACGTTTTCCGAACTGTTTCAGCCTGGCATGAAACGCAACGCTTTAATCGGCACGTTTTTGGGTGCGATGGAACTTATTCGGCATTTTGGCGTTCAGGCTCAGCAGTACGAGCTGTTTGGAGAAATCTGGATTTCCAAAGGCGAACACTGGACCGAAAACCTGGATCTGTCTCAAGTCGACACCTACGGCTCAACGCCCACGCCGGCAGCATGATGAGTTGCGAGTTGCGAGTAACGAGTTGCGAGAAAACGCAAGCGTCCTAGCAACTCCTCTCGCAACTCGCAACTCGCCTCTCGCAACTTACTATACAGTTTTCATCTCTTTTTGTCGATAAGAGGATAATGGACGCTTTTTGTATAAGCGTTCGTATGGAATTGTGTTAATATAGTAAATCCAGTAAAAATGGGTCTGTTTGATTTCTGGCGAAAAAAGGACGCACAGCCGGCAGCGACAGCTGACGGACAGTCGAAATCCGCTTCTTCAGCGTCGGATAAGGGCAAAGCGTCGAAACCGGCGAAGAAGACCGCGTCTAAAAAATCGAAGAAAGCCGATCCCGGTCCAGACCCGCTGCAGCTAGCGGTTGACAAAATTGCCACTCGTCCGCAAGGAGAGTACGTCTTATACGATCAGGCGGCTAACCTGTTCCCGCATCGGATTTTAGAACTCGGAATCGACGATGGAGAGCGCATTTCGACCCTGCTTCAGTTTGGAACGCTGGTCGTTGATCCGGCGGAACTGCTCTATGTCGGCTTGGACTGGTTTGAGGACAGAACGGAGCAGCAACGTCCTGGATTGACGCTCAGCCAGGCGGCAAAACTGTTTGCCAAATTGGGCGTAAAAGCGAAATTGCAGCCGGGCGACCCACTGACGTCTTTTTTACCGATTGCCAATTCTCTTACGGCGAAAAAGGTGGACTGGGTTATGATTTCCAGCGAAATTCGCCCGAAGGTTATGCGTCAGCTTTGGCCTCTGTTCCCGCGAATTCTGAAGCCGGAAACGAGATTCTTTTTGGAAAAAAACGGCGAATACAAGCTCATCGCGCCGGAAGAAGTTGAACGCATCGCCAAAAAGGCGGAAGATCTGAACAGGTAGTAGGCAGTAGGCAGTAGAGAATGCGTAATTAGTAATGCATAATTATGCAAGCTCTGCTCGTAATTCTTCTCGCAACTCGCAACTATTCTCCAGCCTGCCCATTCATTTTTAAAACTTTGCGAACTTTGCGTGAGACTTTTTTTAATTCCGAATTCCGCATTAACAATTACGCATTACGAATTACAAATTACGCATTACGCATATAACCGGACTTTTCGGAATATCCATCGTCAGCGGAAGAAAAAAAGATAAATTGCGATTAGACTCAAAATCTTCCGAATATTATTTCTGTTGTTAGTTAGCTTTGAAATAACGCAGCGAGGATTGATTGTGAGTCAATTTAATATTTTTTCAGAATTGGATCATTGCGTTGAAACAGACGCTCGCCCCTGTTTGCCGTCGATTGATTCGATGGGGTCTTTACCGGCGTTGTTGAGAAGTTACGAGAAAATACTCGGCTGGGCGTTTCGATTTGTTCCTCGCTCCGAATCCGGAAATCGTTTAGAGAACAATCAGGAATCAGAGAAAAAATCGGCGTCTTCGGAGAAGCGGAATTCTGACGCCCAATCCTTGCCAGGGTTAAAAAATGACATTGCCAGCGTTCCGGTTGAGATTCATCTTTCAAACGGAAAATCGCACGAAATCGGCATAATAGAATACCGCTGCGCCGGCAGTGCATGGAGCTCTTTGGGGGCGTTAGCCCGACAGGCGGCGTCTGCAATCGCGGACATGCTTGGCGAATCTCTTTCAATGCGTTATCAGCTTTGGCGCAGAGAATCAGAACTGGCGTCGAGCAGCGCGTTGTCTGCCAGTCTGCAAAAATCGGAAGACCGCCAATTGGCGTTTGTGTTACAAGATATCCTTCACAGCGCATGTGACGCTTTGGGCTGCGTTGCCGCGTCAATGAACCTTCTGGACGACAAAACGTCCGTCTTGAAAATGCGTTCCTGCTGGGGCTTGCCGACAGAACGGCTTTTAGATCCGGCAAGATCGCTGAAAAAGTCTGCGGCGGATTTGGAAGCGATGCTCAAGCGAACCGTTGTCATGGAAAACGAATCCGAGATGCGTCAATGGAACTCGCCGGAAGATTTTTCGGCGGCTTTGTGCGTCCCGATAATTTCGCAGTCCAATATTTTAGGAACGGTCTGGTTTTATTCTCAAAACGCGCGCCGCTTTTCAAATCGACAGATTCGTTTGGCAGAACTGGTTGCCGGCAGATTGGCGGCGGAACTCGAACGGGACGCGCTCATGGGAGCGTATATTGACCAGGAATCGTTCAGAAAAGAGATCGAAACCGCTTCGTTAATTCAAAAGAATCAACTGCCCATTTCCGCGCCCTGGATTGAAAAATGGGACATGGCGGGCAAGGTCAGGCAAAAGCGCGACTTCGGCGGGAATTTTTACGACTGGTTTACGCTGCCGGAGGGAGAAATCGTCTGCGCGCTGGCGGACTGCCAGGATCAGGGAACGACGGCGGCTCTGACCGCGGCGATGGTGAAATCGTCCCTGCGTTCGCACGCCCAGTACCAAAACAACGTCAACGACCTCATGGCGCAGGTCGACAGAACGATCTGGGCAAGCTCCGCCGCCGACCAGTACGTCAATCTGTTTTGCGCCATTCTCGATTCAAAGTCAGACAGAGTACATATTTCAACGTCTGGCAATATAAAGGTTTATCGAGTAACCGCATCGGGCGCCCAGCAGATTTCCCAGCCGACGCCGGCTCTAGGGCAGGCTCCGGAGACGGAATTCGCAGCCTATAGCGTCGAACTGAAAAACGATGAGGTCCTGGCTGTCTTTTCCTGCAATTTCGACAGCGTCGGCGACGAACTAAACAGAATACTGAACAACGTTCAAACCCGCCTTAACCGTTCCGCCCGTTGCTGTGTCCGAGAAACGTTTAATTGGCTGGAAAGTCAAAACGTCATCCCGTCTGCGGCTGACTACTCTTTGATGATTATCAAAAGAAAACAATAATAGTTTTGGATTTAGGGATGAGGCTGCTAATTCCGCAGACGCAGCTCTATTCCCTATTTTCTAAAACTTCTCTCGCTTTTCGACGTTAGATTTTCTATCATCTTGCCTTCAATTGACGTCAATAAAAATAAAAAATCTATAAATATACGTCAAATTCGTCTGGACAAAAACTGGAATTTTGGGTAAAATACCGTCCATGTCAGAAGTAAAGTCGAGTATACACGTATCGGTTATGCCCGATGAGGTGTTGGAATATATCAATCCTCAGCCGGGTCAGGTCGTCGTTGACGGCACGCTGGGCGGGGCGGGGCACGCGAAAATGATCGCGTCCCGGCTGGTTCCCGGCGGCTGTCTGATTGGCTTGGATCGAGACGCTGCGCCATTACAGCTGGCGGAAGAAACGCTCAAGGGACTGCCGGTTATTCTGGCGCAGTCCAACTTTTGCGATCTGCCTGAAACGCTGGAAGAAATCGATGGAATCGATAAAGTCGACGCGATTTTGCTTGACCTGGGACTGTCGAGCGACCAGTTGGCAGACCGTTCCCGCGGGTTCAGCTTTAATTCCGACGGTCCGCTGGACTTGCGCTTTGACGTCGATCATGGCGAGCCTGCGTGGAAACTGCTCAACCGGCTGTCCCAGCAGACGCTGGCAGACCTGATTTATCAGTACGGCGAGGAACGTTTCAGCCGTCGAATCGCTCAAAAGATTGTCGAAACCAGACGTTCCAATCCGATTAAAACCGCCGCTCAACTGGCGGAACTGGTTCGTTCCTGCGTTCCGGTCGAACGCAACAGAAAAAACGCCATTGATCCCGCAACGCGAACGTTTCAGGCGCTTCGCATTGCCGTCAATGATGAATTGAAGTCGTTGGAAATCGCGCTCAAACGGTTTCCAGACGTCCTTAAACCGGGGGGAATCCTGGCGATTATCAGCTTTCATTCCCTGGAAGACCGACGCGTTAAAGAGGCGTTTCGCAATGACGATCGCTACGAAGTTTTAACGCCCAAAGCCTTGACAGCGTCCCCGGAAGAAATTGAAGTCAATCCGCGCAGCCGATCCGCAAAACTGCGAGTCGCAAGAAGAAATGCGTAATTCGTAATGCGTAATTCGTAATTACGCTTCGCGTTCATCGTAGTTTTATTGTGACGCTTGCGTCAATTCCGCATTCAAATTCCGCATTACAAATTTTTGAGGCGCTTTGCGTCAATTACGCATTACGCATTAAACATTACGAATTAAAGTACCATGAGCCGAAGAAATCGCAATAATCGATACAATTCTCGCAACCGAAACAAGTGGGATGAAGGTTACGACGACGAGTACTTTGACGATGACGATCAGCTGGAGTCTGAAGACGACGATTCTTCAGAGGATCAGGACGAGTACGAAGACGAAGAGTACGAAGAGTACGATTCCGAGGAGGAAGACGACGAGTCGGACGATGAACAGTACGAAGACGAAGAGTACGACGAGGACGACGAAGAGGAGTATGACGAAGACGAGTCTGAGGACGAGGAAGAATACGACGAGGACGACGAAGAAGAGTATGATGAAGACGAGTCTGACGAGGAAGAGGTAGACGAAGAAGACGAAGAGGAAGAAGAGGAATCCGATGACGACGAAGACGACGAATTAGACAGCGAAATCGAAGCGGCGGCGGAATCGACGGCAAAGAAAACTATTGGGAATTCCGATCTGCTGAGCAAGCTTCGCGGTCAGATGCGTCCGCAGCTTAAAGAGGATTCGTCCGAGTCAAATAAAGACGTCGAAATTAACGTCTCGCCGCTGTCGCTGTTTGGTCAGCCGATTTCTCAAAACAATAAAAAGAGCAATACGTCCAGCGCTATGCCTCAGCACGCCAATGCGAGAATTGTTCAAACTGCAACAGTTGGTTCCAAACAGCCGCAGTCCGCGCCAAGCGCGTCTGTTCAGAAGTCTGGCAGCGGTCGGGTTATTACTGCTCAGTCTCAAAATGGGGCAAGCGTTACCTCTGTTCAGCCTCGAGATTTAGAAGCGGAAAAAGCGGAAGCGGATAAAAAGCAAAAAGAAAAGGAGCGTCTGGAACAGGAACAAAAGACGAAAGAAGAAAAAAGCGCTCGCATCCTCGATAAATTTAAACGAAAGAAGTCCTCTGGCGAATCCGCTGTGAGTAAAACCAAAGCGGGCGCTTCCTGGGTATGGTCAAAAATGTCGTCTGGCGCCGCCTGGATTGGGGCGGGAATTGCCGCCTGCTTTGTCTGGATGTTTTGGTCTAAACCCAAGCAGGCGTGGCAAACATGGCGAATTTTCAACGCTTCCTGGTGGTCTGGACTTGGCTCTGGCGCCTGGAACGCCGTTAAGAAACCGTTTGTCAAAAAGCCCGTCGAGACCGCTCAAACGGAAGGCGCGGAAGCTGTTCCGTCCGGGTCCGCTGATGCGTCTGTCAGCGCTGTAACATCAGAACCGGCAACCGTCAGAAAGAGGAAATCCCGAAAGAAGAATGTGGATATTTGGGACGCCGACGCGACTCCTGGCGCCGAAGCTGGAACGGACGCTTTTGCCAGCAAGGAACCGGATAGCCGCAGAAGACTCTATTTCTCTTTGAGTTCAATTGGCGCCGCGGCAATTATGTTCCTGCTGGTTCTTCCTTCAATGCTTAATGGAAGCAAAAAGAGCGATGAAAACGCAGTCGCCCTTAACGGTCAGGAAACCGTTTCTGACGTTACAAATCAGGATGTAAACAAACCGGTTTCTGAAACTGTCCCGGCGTCTGAGAACGGATTGGAGAATAACAATCAGGGAATTGTAAACAACAACGAAACGTCTCGCGTACGCGCGTTTAATTCGCCTAACGGCGACGTTCAGACAGGGTATCCCGCTGGTAGAACGCCTTCGACCAATGGGAACAATTTCAATTCGCCTCGCGGAGACTCCCGAATGGGGTATCAAGCTGGCGGCGCTCCTTCGACCAACGGGAACAATTTTAACTCGCCTCGCGGAGACTCGCGGACGGGATATCCAGCAGGAAACGCGCCTATGACCAACGGGAACAATTTCAATTCGCCTCGCGGAGATTCGCGGACGGGATATCCAGCAGGAAACGCGCCTTCGAATTACAACGCGACTTCCTATGACCCGCGCTCAACTCGCCAATCGCCGACGGCGCCGCTTGAGATTGACGCTCCGGAAGTAACAACTCCTGAAATTGCGGCTCCTGAAGTTTCAGATTTGGGTTTGGACGCTCCCGAACTTCCCTCGCCGGAAGCGACGGCTCCTGAAGTAACGGACTTGGGCTTGGACGATTCCGAACCTTCCGTTCCTGAATTAACGACTCCGGAAGTTACGGATTTAGGTTTGGACGATATGGAACTGCCCGCCCCGGAAGATACCGCCTCGGAAGTTACAGCTCCGGAAGTTACGGATTTGGGTTTGGACGATTCCTTGCCGACTCCGGAACTTCCGAGCGACGATGAGGTCCCTGTTCCAGACCTGTCCGATTCGGAATTGGAAGCTCCGGCTGTTGATATAGAAGTTCCGGAAATTCCCGATGAAACGACGCAGGCAGGCGAAGATCCGTTGAATGACGCAGCGCCTGAAGTCCCGGACTTGGACAATTCGGAAGTAACAGCTCCCGAAGAAACGGATATTGCGCCGACGCCGGATTTGACGTCGTCCGTTGAACCGTCCAGCGACGCTGATTTACCAACGCCTGAAACCGACGTTCCGGAGTTGTCTATGCCTGAATTGTCTGATCCTCAACCAGTTGATTCCAATCTGGAAGAAACGCCGACAGTTCCAGAGCCGGATGCGTTGGAAACGGGAATTGCGTCCCAGCTGACAGAGCCTGAGCCAATTCCTGAAACGCCGTTGACTCCGGAAGAGAGTTTGCCAAACGACTCGCAGCTTGCCGCATCTCCAACGGAAACGTCTCCCGCGGATTCGTCCGTAGAGTTGGGAGCGCCTGGGCCTTTGGTTTCCTCAGCAAACGAAAACGCCGCTGACGTTCAGACGCAGACGGCTGCCAACGTCAGTCCGAGCGCTGTAAATAATGAGCCTTTGACGAACTCTGGCTACGGGACGAGCGAATACAACAACAGTTATGCGAACAATTACAACAACGTCCCGGAATACAGTCCGACGTATGTCAACACCGGCTCGTATACGGTTCAGCCTAATGACAGCTTCTGGACGATTGCCAAGCGCGTATACGGCAGCGGAGAATACGCCAGAGCGCTGGCGCAGTATAACAGTTCTCTCGTCAGTCCGCAGTCGCTGACAGTGTCAGTTCAAATCAAGACGCCGCCAGTGGAAACGTTGGAACGGCAGTTCCCGGGATTGTGCCCCTCTCGCGGTTTGGCGTCTTCTGCGGCGTCGACAGCGAACGCGGCTCCGGCGGGAACTCGCGTGTATATTGTTGACCAGGAAGAAAGCGTGATGGAAATCGCCCGCCGCGAGTTGGGAAGCATCCTGTACTGTTCTCAGGTTTACGCTCTTAACCAGGAACAGCTTTCCGGCAGCGTTGACCGCGTTAAACCCGGCGTTCGACTGCTGCTGCCCGTTCAAAAATAACAGGAAATACGACTGAATGTTACAAGTAATTTAACCGTCGTTTTTCCTTCCCTCCCTTTTTTATCGAAAGGATAGTTTGTGAGTAAAAAAGTATTTAATCCATATCGGGATTTGCTCGATATTCCATCGTTGAAAGACGAAAATCCGTCAGATTATCAGCTTCTGGGAATCGAAGATTTCGAGAGCGACTCGGGAAAGATTGCCGCCGCTCATGAAAAACGTTCGCAGCGAATAGCGGATTTGTATCAGCTTATTACGAGAATGTCTCAGCAGATAGACGAAGCCCGCGATCGCATTTCCGATTCTCAGAAAAAAGAAGAATACGACAATCTTTTAAGAAAAACCGGCCGCGCCGGCGTGGCTCATCTTGGAAAAGGCGGCTCGTTTGCCCTGCTGTTTTCTTTTGTTTTGAGTATTTTTATTGTAGTGGTTTCGACGTTCTACATCTATCCGATGGTTGTTCCAACTCCGCCGGAGAACTATGGCGATTCCGTTACAACTCTGCCGGAATATAAAGAATCCCAAACCCAAAAGGAAATCGACATCCTTAAAGTTCAGCAGGAAGACATTTCAACCATGGACGTCAATTTCAACCTCCCGATTGACGTTGACGCCGATTCTTCAGTAGATCTCCTTGACGTTCCAGCTGCAGACATTCCTGGCGAAGAAACGTCCATTGACGACCTGTCTGTTACAGACATCCCATTGAATGACGACGCGCAGGCGGCTGAACAGCCCGCTGAACTGGAAGTTCCCGATATTGAAGAACCCGCGCCAGAACAACCAGCGGTAGAAGAACCCGCGGCAGAGGAACCAGCGGCAGAGGAACCAGCAGAACCAGAAGTTCCGGCTTTGGAAGCTCCTGCGATAGAAGAACCTGCGGTTGAAGAGCCTGCAGTCGAGGAACCTGCCGCGCCGGAAGAACCGTCTTTACCTGAAACGCCGGCAGTTGATCAACCAACTGAGCCTGAAGAACCCGTTGATGAACAGCCTCAGACGCCGGAAGTTCCAGACGTTCCCGAGGTCGAGCAGTCTGAAGTCGAATCTCCTGCGGAGCCTGAAGAACAAACCATCGAAAGACCTTCTGAAGAATCGCCGGAGGTTCTTGTTGATCCTGAAATTCCGGACGCGCCCTCGCTTCCTGGCGTTCCCGACAGGGTCGGTTCCCAAGTGGACGTGGGGAGCGCCGAAACCGGCTCTTTCGGAGGCATAACCTCGTCCACTCGCCCGCGCGGTTTCGCGCCCGATTCTGACACGCCGACTGTTCCGAAGTTGTCAGATAGAGATAACGCCGGGATTCCAGAACTGCCGCCGCTAGAGGAAGTTGCGGATTCTGGTCCTCCCGAAGCGCCTCAACCGCCGGTTATTCCAGAGTTGGCGTCTGTTGATGAACCGGTTGTAACGCATGATGGAGGGCGGGTATTACCCGCCGAAAAGTTGCGAGAAGCGAGTAACGAGTGGCGAGAAAACGCAAGCGTTACACAAAATCCTCTCGCAACTCGCAACTCGCAACTCGCAACTCGCCCGTACGGCGTTGTACTGGAAGACGTTGACAAAGTTGATAAGCTGGATCAGTTTGTTCAGATGGGGCAGAAAGCTCGCACTGACGAGGATTTTGCTCAGTTGCTCGTTTCCGCTCGGCAGGCGGAAGAAGAATTGATGAAAGAAAAACAGTTCCCAAAAGCGCAGCAAATTGCTGACGTTGTTTACGCTGCTTGCGCTCGTTTGGCTGACAAATCGTATCGCGCCGAGGCGTATCAGCACAAAGAAATCGTTTCTCGGCGGGCTGCATGGTGGGACGCCGCCCGCGCGGCTGAAGCAAAAATGCAGTCAAACGGAAGCGTTACTCCTGCTGAGGCGAATATTGTCGCCCGATGGAAAATTGAAGTAGAAAACGATTGGGAAACCGGGCTCAAATACCTGGCTTTTAGCGATAACGAACAGATTCAGCTCGCGGTGAAAAGAGATCTCGCCGCCAATCCGGAGAACGTTCGTCATTGTCTGGTTGTTGCGAATGACTGGTGGAATCTCTCTCAAGATCCGGTTCCGATGCAAAAACAGTATAGACAACGCGCCAGCATGTGGTATTCCAAAGCTCTGCCGTCAATTGCGGACAAACAGATTCGAACTCTCGTAGAAAAACGAATCTCGATAGTGGATCAGGGCTATCCAAAACACTGAGAATCAAGGTGAGAAGTGCGTAGTGCATAGTGCATAGTGCATAGTTCATAGTGAGGGGAGCGCTTGCGTCCTAAATACTATGCACTAAGTACTAACTACTATTTTGCGTATTTCGTGTTAAAATAACTTTTTATCATGCAAAACATTGTTCTTTGTTATCCTGTAAATGAAGCTCAAATAGAGCAAATCACTCAAGCCGCCGGACCGGAATACAATATAATTTCAGTTGGTCAGAAAGAAATCAAAGAAGCGATTTTCGACGCGGATATTTTCTGCGGACACGGAAAGCTGACCGGCGCGGCTGGCATCGATTGGGATGCGGTTGTCGAAAAAGGGCGTCTTCAGTGGATTCAGTCGTCTGCGGCGGGCATGGACCATTGCCTCGTTCCCGCTACGATTAATTCCTCTATTCACGTAACCAGCGCGTCAGGCGTTTTGTCTGATCAGGTTGCGGAACATACAATCGCGCTGTTGACCGGGTGGATGAGACGTCTTAAAACGTTTGTTCTGGCGGAATCAACCCGAGATTTTACGCGCCGTCCGACCTGGGATTTGACGTATCGAACCGTTCTCATCGTTGGATTGGGCGGGGTAGGGCGGCGCCTGTCGGAACTGCTGCGCCCGTTCCGCGGCAAGATCATGGCGGTTGATCTCTTCCCGGACAAAGTCCTTCCGCCAACGGTTGACGAACTCTATCCGGCAGACGAACTCGACGCTGTTTTGCCCAAGGCGGACGTCGTTGTTACATGTTTGCCGTTGAATCAGTTTACTCGCAAGACGTTTAACGCAGAACGATTTTCCAAGTTCAAAAAGGGCGCGCTGTTTGCCAACATGGCGCGAGGCGCTTTGGTTGACCACGACGCCATGGTTGCCGCGCTGGATTCTCAGCAGCTTATCGGCGCTGTTATGGACGTTACCGACCCGGAACCGCTTCCGCCGGAAAGCCCGTTGTGGGAACGTCCGAACGTGTTAATAACGCCGCACGTTGCCGGACAAAGCCGCTGGAGAATCGAGAATATGACGTATATGTTCTGCGAGAATCTTCGTCGCTGGAAAGCGGGCGAGCCGCTGGTAAACTATCTGACCAGAAAAGAACTCGGGTTCCCCATGCGAGGAACCGGACACCCGCTCTGGTCGGAAATCGCTCAGGACATCGTCCCGAAACAGCGCGGCGAAATGGGCGTCGAGACATTTTATTGATAAACGCATCTTTTTAAACACGAAAAACACGAAGCGCATAGTGCATAGTGCATAGTGCATAGTGCATAGTGCATAGTGCATAGTGCATAGTGCATAGTGCATAGTGCATAGTGCATAGTGTATAGTGTATAGTGCATAGTGCATAGTGCATAGGACGCAAGCGCTCATCTCACTAAGCGCTAACCACTTACCACTAACCACTTACCACTATTTCGTGTTAAAAAAACTCACTTACTGCCATGGATAATCGTAAAATAATCGGAATCGGAGAATTGCTTTGGGACTGCGTTGGTGAAAGCCGCCGTCCAGCCGGCGCGCTGGCAAACGTCGCCTATCACGCTACTCAATGGGGACTGCCGTCCAGTCTTTTCTCTCGCGTTGGAAACGATGCTTTGGGTAAGGAACTGACAGATTATCTCGCCAGCCGCGGCGTGGATACGTCCTGTATTCAAATTGACGACAAACTGCCCACTTCGACTGTAGACGTCGACGTATCTCGACCGGACAAGCCGACGTTTGTCATTCACGAAAACGTTGCCTGGGACAACATGCAGTACACGCCTCAATGGGAACAGCTGGCGTACGAAGCGCAGGCGCTTTGTTTCGGTACGCTGGCTCAGCGGTGCGATGTGTCTCGAGATACGCACGATTGCGTTCTGGCGGCCATTCCCGAGGACTGCCTGACGCTCTTTGACCTCAATTTGCGTCCGCCGTTCTTCTATCGGAAATGGATTGAACGGTCGCTGTTTTCTGCCTGGATTGTTAAAATCAGCGCAGACGAAACGGAATTCTTCGCCAACGAAATGGGTTTTGGCATTTCCACGCCGGGAAAGGAACTCGCCAGAGCGATTCGAGAGAACTTCAGCATTCCCGTCGTTTGTTTTACGTTTGGGAAAGACGGCTGTTCTCTCTATACCGATGACGACTCAATCGTCCTGCCGGGCGTTCCGATTCAACCGCTGCCCGGCGCGGACGCGGTGGGCGCCGGCGACGCCTTCGACGCCGCTTTGATTTACGGGTTCCTCAACGAATTCCCGCCGGAAAAGACGCTCAATCTGGCAAACCGCGCCGCCGCTTACGTCGCTTCGCAGATTGGATCCATGCCGGATGTGAAAGAATTCTATCAAACGCTGCTCAATGAGTAACTCAGCGCGCTGCGACCTGAATAATTAGCGCCCGTCTGAACAGTTTCCATGAGATTGTTCAGACGGCTTTTCTGTTGTTGACAAAAAGATTGCTCTAAATTATATAAATATAATCAGATTAAATAATAAAATTAACGATTGATTTTAATCTTTTCTATTCAAAAACTTGAAAAACTTTAGCATTTCTTTGAACTTTTTAAAAAAATTTTCAGAAAATCTGTTATTTGGGGTCTGTTCGATCCGTAAATTTAGAGTATATTGAGTAGAATATTTAATATATAATTGTAGTAGTATTTAGATTGACGAATTATCACATCACAGAAAAGATAAATGGAAAATAGACCGAATAACCGTCCTGACGATTCCGAAAGAGACAACGACTCTCCCAATTCGCGAATGGAGAACAACAGGAATTCTGACAGCGAAGGCCGCCCGCCGCGGCAGGGGATTCCCTTTTTTGTCGTTTTGCTCATTATTGCGATTTTGATTTTCCTTATGCCGTCCAGCTGGTCTGGAAGTCAGGAAGGGGAAATTCCCTACGGCATGTTTATCGAACAGCTTCAAAACGATAACATCGCCAAAGTCGAGATGGTCGGGGCTAAAATTACCGGCGAGTTCAAAAATCCGCCGTATAATCCGGAATATTTAGAGTATTGTACGAGTAAAGGTTTGCCTTTGCCGCCCGATGCGACTAAACCGGAACAAAAGTCAGAAGAGCCAGCCCCGGCAGAATCGACTCCGTCAGAATCAGCTCCCGCCCAGTCAGCGCCTGCTCAACCCGAGTCCACGGGAGAACAGCCCGCGGAAGCAAATCCTTCTCAATCCGCCCCTGTTGAGCCTAAAAGCGAAGTTTCCAACGCTCAACAAGCGGAAAAAACAGCTGCGGAATCAAAACCAGCGGAAGAATCTAAACCCGCCGCGTCTGCAAAGCCTGCTGAAATAAAGCCTGATGATTCTTCAAAGAAAGAATCGGACAAAAAGGTCAAACGTGGCTTTTTCCTTCGCACTCCGCCTGAGAAATTGGGGAAAAAGTTCTTTTGCATCGCTCCGGTTTTGACATTGCAGGACAATTCCGTCAACCAGCTTTTGACCGAAAAGCTTGGAGAGAACTATTCTGCGTCCGAGCCGCCTGACTATTCCAACTATTTGGCGATATTGTACATTATCATAACAGTTGGCATTTTTATCTTTATTCTGTTTATGATGAGACGCTCTCGGGAACAGATGGGCGGCGGATTCATGTCGGGCTTTAGCCGATCTCCAGCCAAAAAGTTTGAACCGTCTCAGGGTCGAACTACGTTCAAAGACGTTGCCGGTCTGGACGGGGTTAAAACCGAGCTGGAAGAAATCGTTGAGTATTTGAAAAATCCTGAGAAATTTGCCAAACTTGGCGCTCGAATTCCCAAAGGCGTTTTGCTCAACGGCCCTCCCGGAACCGGTAAAACCCTTTTGGCGCGCGCTGTTGCCGGAGAGGCGGACGTCCCGTTCTTCTCTATCAACGGTTCGGAGTTCATTCAGATGTTTGTCGGCGTTGGCGCCAGCCGCGTTCGCGATCTGTTTGGCTCTGCCAAAGAACAGGCTCCTGCTATTATTTTCATAGACGAAATCGACGCTGTTGGACGTCTTCGCGGAACAGGCGTCGGCGGCGGACACGACGAACGAGAGCAGACGCTTAACCAGATTCTGTCTGAAATGGACGGCTTCGCCCCGACGGAATCCGTTATCGTTATGGCGGCGACGAACCGCCCGGACGTTCTCGATCCGGCGCTGCTTCGTCCTGGACGATTTGACCGGCACATTACTGTTGACCGTCCAACGTCCAAAGGTCGTTTGGAGATGTTCAAAGTTCATACGCGGCACGTTCCTCTGGCGCCAGACGTTGATTTTCAGCGTTTGGCGGCGGCGACAATCGGCTTGACAGGAGCCGATATTCGCAACATCGTCAACGAAGCCGCTCTTTGGGCAACGCGTCATGACAAAGAAGCCGTTGACATGTCAGACTTTGAATACGCCAAAGACAAAGTCATCATGGGCGCAAAGCGGGAAGAAGTTCTTACAGAAAAAGAACGGCGTATGACCGCCTACCATGAAGCGGGACACGCTCTGCTGGCGTGGCTGACCCCTGGCAGCGAACGCGTCAATAAAGTTACGATTGTCCCGCGCGGGTTCGCTTTGGGCGTAACTCAGCTTGTTCCAGACGAAGATCGGCTGAGCGTATCCGAATCCCAGCTTCGCGACCGTCTGGCGTTTATTATGGGCGGGCGCGCGGCGGAAAAAGTCGTCTTTGGCGAAGTTACCGCGGGCGCGGAAAACGACATCAAACAGTCAACGTCGATCGCTCGCAAGATGGTTGTCAACTGGGGCATGAGCAAACGAATCGGGCCTGCGGCGTTTAAGGTTTCGGAAGAACACCCGTTTTTGGGCAAGGAAATTTCCGCCGGCTCGCGAGATTTCAGCGAGTACACCGCTCAAATTATCGACGAGGAAGTTTTGCTCATTCTTCGAGAAGCGGACTCCAGAGCGGAGGAAACGCTTCAGGAGCATCGCAACAAGCTGGACGCTTTGGCGGAAGCCCTTTTGCTCAAAGAAGAATTGACGGAATCGGAAATTGAAGTCATTCTTGGCGCGCCGGCATATAAAAAAGCCGACACGGATTCAGACGAGTCAGAGTCAAACGCCGATTCGCAGGACGACGTTCAGCCGAAAGACGAATCCTCGTCAGACGATCCGGAGGATAAAGACTGATCCTTCTGTCAGAACGTCTTTAGAATAACAAAAAACAACAGGGAATCGACGCAAATCGATTCCCTGTTGTTTTACTAATTCTTAGAACTGTTTTGCATTATTTTAGCTCAGTTGCAAGCCGGGGCGCAAGCCGGGGCAGCGGGAGCGGCGCAAGCCGGAGCCGGAGCGCAAGGTCCGCAAGCCGGAGCCGGAGCGCAAGTACCGCAAGCCGGGGCGCAGGGACCGCAGGAACCGCACGGCGCGAACAGGTTAGCGAAGAATCCGTTGAACGGATAGCAAGGATCGCTGAACAGGCGCGGTTTGCAAGGATTGCAGGCGTCGCAAGCTCCGCAGGAACCGCAAGCCGGGGCGGCGGGGGCGCAAACCGGACCGCAAGCCGGAGCCGGAGCTCCGCAACCGCATCCGCAGGAACCAGCTGGCAAACCGCACTGATTGCATTTGCAGCTGAAAATGTCGCGAATGTTGCCCAAGACGCAGCGAAGAACCGGGAAGCACGGGGTGCAAGGATCGCACGTTCCACAAGCCGGGGCAACAGGACCGCAGGTTGTGCAAGGAGCAGCGCAGGCGGGAGCCGGGGCGCAAACCGGGGCGGCGGGGGCGGCGCAGGCTGGAGCCGGATCGCACGCGGGTCCGCAAGGATTGCAGGAACTGCATCCGAAAAGAGCAGCCTGAGCGCTGTAAGCGCTAACAAGACTAATAATCGCAACAACACTAATGACTACACGTTTCATACCAGAAACTCCTTTAAAATAAAAATGGGTTGAAAAATTTTTAATCGTAGTGGAAACAGTCTGTTCCCATTGGATGTTTACAACATCGACATAATCGATTGAATAACTTTTGATTGAAAAATCCTTTTTTTCTATTGTCAGCTAAATTCCTGTTAAAATGTAACGATTATTCCGGATAATTTGCCATAAATGCCCAAAATCCCCCAGATTCCGGGCGGTTTTGGACATTTATTTAAATTTTTTTAATATTTTTCAGGAAAATCGCATGGGAAGCCCTTGTCATTTCTAAAAAAATAAGTTATTATATAGTTTGTTAAATGTAATTGTCAACGTTCAATAAATATTGTGTTAATATTAAAAACGTTGGCGCATGTATTTGAGAGGAATTAACAATGAAAAAGACTTTCGCTTTTGTTTGCGCTTGCCTGTTTGGTTTGGCAGTTGTTGGTTGCGATCAACCGGCTGCTACGGACACAACTCCTGCCGCTCCGGCTGATGAAACCCCCGCTGCTGAAGCTCCGGCTGATGAAGCTGCTCCTGAAGCTGCTCCGGTTGTCGAAGAAGCTCCGGCTGAAGAAGCTGCTCCGGCTGAAGAAGCCCCGGTTGAATGATTTGTCATTCACGGTTGTGGATTGAATTCTAAAAATAATGCAGATTTTGAGTCATTCAAATCTACATTATTGAAATGCAAATAATAGGGCGTTTATTTTTAACGCCCTTTTTTATTTTATTTAAGAAATCTGCTGTCAACGGTGTCGGATGTCGTTCGTTCTGCTGTACTGCATGTACTGGTATTAATTGTCAGTCTTGTTTTTGTGTGTGCGCCGGCGCTAATGGTTTTGACGCCTGACAAGCATTGCCGATTCATCTGGGCAGATAAACCCACGCCTAAGTTGTGCGGATTCAAACTGATTACCGGGCACGACTGTCCCGGCTGCGGCATGACCCGCTGTTTTGTCTGTATGGTTCATGGGAACGTTCTTGAGGCGATTCATTTTCATCCCTGGGGAGCGGCGGCGTATATGCTGTTGCTTATTCAGATTCCATATAGAATTTACGCTTTGATTCGTCTTCGCCGCGGACTTCCCAATTGGTATTTCCCATACTGGATGCAATTCTTCTGCGTTTTTTTGGGGTTGTATTTTGTTCAGTGGTTTATTCGACTTTATTACGGAGCCTGACGCTATGTGGATTCTATCGACTGTTGTTTTGCTGTCCGTTTTAGTATGGTTAGTTCTTTTTACAAATCGAAAGCGTTTAACGGCGTCTCGATTGGCGTCAATTGGGAGTCGGCTGGTTCAGTATGCGCTGATGATTCTGGTTTTGTTAACCGGGACGATGTCTGTAATTCAGGCTGCCGGTTTGGGAGATCGTTTTGTCTTTGTGCCGACGAAGTCCGTATCCCGATATTGGAATCCTGACCGCGCCGAGTTCAAGCCGGAAGACGTGTATTATCAGTCTCCCTCGGGTAATAAAATTCACGCCTGGAGAATAACGCCCCATCTTGAACCTGGGCAAAAACCGAGTTGCTATATCATCTATTTCCATGGCAATTCCGGGAATCTGACCCATCATTATTATTACAACATTTGGCTGGTAAAGAACTTAAATGCTGAAGTCTTTGCTGTGGATTACAGCGGGTATGGAGAAAGTACAGGACATCCAACAGAAAAGAACTGTTACGCCGATGCGTTGGCTGGTATGAAGGAATTCGTCAAACGGGCGGGAATTGAGCCGGGACAGGTGATTCCGATGGGGCGTTCTTTGGGCGGCGCGATGGCTATGCAGTTGGCGATGGACATGCAGAAGGCGGGAACGCCTTGCAGGGCTGTTGTTCTGGAAAGCACATTCAGCAGCATTACCGACATGGCGAACAACGCCATTCTTGGCGGGGCTTCTTTTGTTACAACCAAAATGGATACGAATTCAAAGCTCCAGAAGTATACCGGGAACGTGTTAATTACCCATGGAAAGCAGGACTCTGTCGTTCCGTACGTTCAGGCGTTGAAGAACTACAAAACCGCATCCGGCGTGGAAACGCGTCAGGGAAAACTGGCGTTTATCATTCATCGTTTGGATCACATGGACATTCCTGACGGCTACGCTGAGGCTCTTCGCGATTTCTTCGACGGCAAGCTGGAAGGGAAAGTCAATCTGCCCAGAGAGTAGCGCTGCCGTTTGATTGGGGAACCGTTATTTATCCGTTTTTTAATTTGTAACAAAAAAATTATCATGCTTATTGCCACCTGGAACGTCAATTCTGTTCGCACTCGTTTACCACGATTAATTCCTTGGCTTCAGCAGGATCAGCCGGATATTGTCTGTCTGCAGGAAATCAAATGTACGGAAGAACAGTTCCCGTTCAAAGAGATTGAACAGGCGGGATACAGCGTCATTCTCAACGCTCAAAAGACGTACAACGGCGTTGCAATCTTGTCGCGAATGGAGCCAGACGACGTCCAGGTCGGGTTCGAGTATTGGGACGATACATTCAACGGGAAATCATGCGCCCGGCTTCTTTCAGGCTGGTATACGGACGACGAAGGACGAACGATTCGGGTGGTCAACTGTTACGTTCCCGTCGGCGACCAGCCCGGTACGGAAAAGGCCCAGTACAAGCTGGACTGGTACGAAGCTCTGATAAACGAGCTTACCATTTCCGCCTCGCCGGACGACGAAATTGTTCTGGTCGGCGACATGAACGTTTTTCGTTCTGCTATCGACGCCAAGTCTCCTCAAACTTACGAAGGCGGACCGCTGGGCTATCCCCTTTTGCGAGAGAAGTTTGACTCACTTCTCAAATGGGGGTTTCATGACGTTTTCCGGGAATTGTACCCTCAAAAGGTTGATTATTCGTGGTATGATTATCGGAGTTTGGGATTCGAACGCAAAGACGGCTTGAGAATCGACTATATTCTCGCAACGCGCCCGACCGCCGCCCGATTCAAGGAAGTCAAAATGGAAATCGACATGCGCGCCGGCGAGAAACCCTCTGACCATTTGCCGGTCATTGGATTGTTGGAATAAAAAACGTAATTGATTGCTATAGCGCGAAAAAGGTCGTTTCCCCTTGACCGCCCGGCTCTATACGCTATAATATATTTAGTTTAACGTCGAAGTATCGGCGGATATTTTATCTTAACTTAAATCCCTGATTACCAACATGACTGACCAACCGCTTCCCTCCTATATTCCGGAAGACGAAGATAAAGAAGCCTTGCAAAAAATGGACAAACGCACTCGAGCGCGCATAGTCGCTTTTCAGATGTGCGTTCAGGACGACGCCAATCCGCAAGCCCCGGATTCCGACTTGACGGCGGAACTCGACGAGGGCATGATCCGCGACACGCTTCGCGGTCCGAAACAGGTCGAAATGGCGATGAACCTCATCAATGGCGTCCGCAAGCATAAGGCGGAAATCGACGAGAAGATTGTATCGCACGCTGAAAACTGGACGCTCGCCCGAATGGCTCTTACCGACAGAAACGCTCTGCGCGTTGGCGCTTTCGAACTGCTTTATACAGACACGCCCGCGGCGATTGTCATTAACGAAGCGGTTGAGATTGCCAAAATGTTCGGCTCGGAAAATTCCGCCGCGTTCGTAAACGGGATTCTGGATAAGATTGCGCGGGAGAAGAAATAATCTCGCAACTCGCAACTCGTAACTCGCAACTCAAAAAACAATGCAAGATTCATACGACATCGTAGTAATAGGCTCCGGGCTTGGCGGCATGACGGCGGCGAATACGCTGGCGCGCAGCGGGTTCAAGGTTCTTTTATGCGAGCAGCATTTTCAGCTCGGTGGGCTGGCGGCGTGGTTTCGTCGTCCGGGGGGATTGATTTTCGACGTCTCGCTGCACGGGTTCCCCGTCGGGATGATTAAATCCTGCCGCCGCTACTGGACGAAGGAAATCGCCGACCGAATCGTTCAGCTGAAAAACATCAAGTTTGACAACCCGATGTTTTCGCTCACGACGACGTTTAACCGGGAAGACTTCACGGAACTGCTGGTTAATAAATTCAACGTGCCTCGAGAGAACGTCGTCGCGTTTTTTGACCACGCCCGGTCGATGAACTTCACCGACGATTTAACGCTCACCGCCCGCGATCTGTTTGAACAGCATTTCCCGGGTCGAAAGGACGTCGTTCGTCTGCTGATGGAACCGATTACCTACGCTAACGGCTCGACGCTGGACGACCCGGCGGTGTCGTACGGCATTGTCTTTTCCAACTTCATGTCGAAAGGCGTTTTTACGTTTTCCGGCGGGACGGATCAGCTTATCGAGCTGATGAAGGCGGAAATGCTCAAAAACGGCGTCGATATTTCCATGAGAACCAAAGCGGTGGGCATTGACGTTGACGAAAGCGACGGGAAACGCAAGGTCTCGTCCGTCATGCTGGCAACGCCCGACGGAAAGAAGATTGTCAAAACCCGGGCGGTCGTCTCCAACGGCAACCTGCTGACGACGATTTTCGACATGGTCGGCGGGTTCCATTTCGACCCCAATTTCATTCAGCAGGCGAAATCGGTGCGAGTCAATAACTCCTCCACCCAGGTTTATATCGGAATGGCGGAAGGGGACATGCTCGACGAAGACGTCTGCGGCGATTTGCTCTTTACGTCCGTCGCGCCGGAATTCGATACGGACATGCTCTTGTCACGAAACATTACCAGCAGAACGTACTCGTTCTACTATCCCAAAACGCGACCGGGCGTCAACCGATGCGCGATCGTTGCCAGTTCCAACGCGAATTTTGCCGACTGGAACAACCTCTCGCCGGAACGTTACAAGGAATCCAAACAGGATTTGATTAACACGACTTTAGACGCTCTGGAAAAGTACGTCCCCAACATTCACCAACGGGCGATTTACACCGAAGCGGCAACGCCAAAGACGTTCCAGCGATACACGCTTCATCTTGCCGGCGCCAGTTTCGGTACGAAATTTGAAGGTCTGGACGTCAGCCGACATCTGCCAGACCAGATCGCCGGGCTGTACCATACCGGCTCGGTCGGGATTATCATGTCCGGCTGGCTGGGCGCGGTCAACTACGGCGTAATTGTTTCCAACGACGTCGCGGCGGCGCTTGGATAGTAGCGAGTTGCGAGTTGCGAGATTATTTTCATCACCCCATTTAATAAAAAAACATGAGTCAAACAGAAGACGCTGTATTGGTCAATAACGAAGTTCCGTCAGAAGAAAAGCCCAAGCTGCCAGCAGGCATTCCGTATATTATCGGGAACGAGGCGGCGGAACGGTTTTCGTTCTACGGCATGAAAACGATTTTGATGCTGTACATGACGCAATCCCTCTTAACGCCGATGTCCAAAGAGGAAGCGACGGGAGTGATTCACATGTTCAACTTCGCGGTGTACTTCCTGCCGTTTTTCGGCGCCCTGCTGGCTGACCTGTTCTGGGGGAAATACAAGGTTATTTTCTATCTGTCGCTGGTTTACTGCGTTGGGCATCTTGTCCTGGCGCTGCCGTGCGAGGCTATCGGAATGACGCAAAAGGGCGCGCTGCTGCTCGGGTTGACGATTATCGCGTTGGGGTCAGGCGGAATTAAATCGTGCGTGTCGTCGTTTGTCGGCGATCAGTTTAATTCGTCCAACCAAAGCTTGATGTCGAATATTTACAACTGGTTTTATCTGGCGATTAACTTCGGGTCTTTCTTTTCGACGCTCTTGACGCCCTGGCTGAGAGAAAAATACGGACCTCACGTCGCCTTTGGCGTGCCCGGTATTTTAATGGCGATTGCGACCCTGGTCTTTTGGCTCGGCAGAAAGAAATACGCCAAGCGAACCGTCTCGACAAATAACTTCCTCAAAGAAATCAAAAGCAAGGAAGGACTGCAGGCTATCGGAAAAGTTCTGTTGATTTACTTGTTCCTTGTCCCGTTTTGGGCGATGTACGACCAGACCGGCTCCCGCTGGGTCGAGCAGGGCGACAGCATGGACTCGCGAATTTTCTATCAATGTACGTTCCTCCCGGACAGCGTGCGGAATTTTGAAATCCTTCCCGACCAGATGCAGGCGCTCAATCCCGCTTTGATTTTGGGGTTGATTCCTCTCTTTACGGTTGCCGTTTATCCGTTTATTAACAAGTTTATCAACCTGACCCTTGTCCGAAAAATCAAATTTGGTCTGATTATTGGCGCGATTGCCTCGGCGTTCCCGCTGTATTTTGAATATCACCGGCAGGGCGACGTTATTGCGCTCAACCAGTCGTGGCAGATTTTAGCGTACATTATTATTACCGTTGCCGAGATTCTCATTTCCGTTTCTTCGTTGGAACTGGCGTACAAACAGGCGCCAAAAACGATGAAGTCCTTGATTATGAGTTTCTATACGATGCCGATCGCTATTGGAAACCTGCTGGTTGGCTCGCTAAACATGCTCATCGACAAAAACGCGCACTTTGCCTGCCTTAAGGGAACGAACTACTACATGCTATTCTTCGTCCTGCTGGTTATAGACGTCATCGGATTCTTCCTGATCTCCCGCAACTTCCAGGAACAGACGATTCTCCAGGACGACGAACCGGAAACGGCGGAATAAGACGCTGTAACCCTAAAAATAACCCCGGTTAACCCCCGGGGCTTTTTATTGTATAAACGTTTTAAAGAGAACGCAGAGATCGCAGACTACTCGCAGAATACGCAGACGGGCTGGGTGCGGAACATTCTTAAAGTGAAAAGCTGGAACGTTCATCGCGTCCAGAATGGACGCCATTTCTATAACCGTCGACTTTAGTCTACGGGCTGAGAATCCTACCCAGTCTCCCTTAATCGAGTTAACCCTTTCTTTCCCTCCCGGCGCCGCAGGCG
>JAFZAL010000043.1 GCA_017557195.1 Thermoguttaceae bacterium
GACCACGTCGTCATTCGCAACCTGATTGTTCAGGGATTTCAGCTTGACGGCATAGCGTTAGTCAACTCCGCAACCAACGTCGTTATAGAGCAATGCACCATTCGCGGCAACGCTCGCGCCGGCATGTCCGTTGGCTGGGGCAGCGACGTCAAAGTAAACCGAATTCTCACATGCGCTAACGCCTTTAGCGAAGTCCTCACCCTGCCCTACTCTCGCGTCAAACTTGAAAAGTCCAGACTGACCGGCGATTACGGCAAGCCTTGGGTAGATCAGTCCGGTACGGAACACGGATCTGCCGCGCTGTTTTCCAATAACGGAAAATGGATAACCCCGAAGGATCTTCGTCCTGACCTGTCTCCACTGCCCGACGCGCAAGACGCCGTTAAAGAGTTTGAGGACGACGAAGACGCTGAAGATACCGACAACGCCGCCGATGACGCTGTAGACGATTCCGATAACGATGACGCGTTCAGCCTTGATGACGACGATTCCGACAACGCTGCTGTCAAAGACGATTCCGATAACGATGACGACGATTTCGGACTCGGCGGCGACGATTCCAGTAAAGACGAAGACAATCCGTTCGACGAAGAAAAGAACGACTTTGGTTCTGTCAAAGAAGACGATTCGGAAGACGATTCCGACAATCCCTTTGATCTGGAATAGCGTCTGTTACATTTCCACGACCCCACCCCCTCCCCGCCCATGAAATTTACTTCTTTCCTTGCTGTTGGCATAACCGCGCTTCTTCTCGGGGCGGGGGTTTCCTACTATACGATTAGCAACCAAACAAACGCCAAACTGTCTGACAAGGCTTTTTTGGAAAAGCAGCTCAAAAGTTTGTCCTCCGAGGATAAAAAAGACACAACGAGGCGGTTGCCAATCGTTCGCGTCGCGCCAGCGGAAATGTCGGACATTTCAGACGAACAGCTCTTTGACGGGCGACTGGTAGAGATTCAAAAAGTCGTGCTCGCCTCTGAGGTTTCCGGGCTGATAAATGAAATGACCGTCGAGGTGGGCGATAAAGTTCAGGCGAAAGATACGCTCATCGTTGGCGTCGATGCAACGTGGCTCAACATAGCGCTCATTCAGGCGCAGCGGCAAAAGGAATTTGACCGCGTCAACATGACGCTGCAAAAAGCAGAGCTTAATCGTCTGGAACGATTGCGAGAACGTCAGGCTGGGGTTGTTACAGACAGCGAGCTGGAAAAGCAAACGGCGTTAGCGGAAGAAGCCGTTGCGAAGTACAAGCTCTCCGAGGCGATGGAAAACGAGATTCAGGAAAAGCTGAACCGAACCAAAATCTACGCCCCGTTTAACGGCGCGATTATTAACAAACTCACAGAGTTGGGCGCGTACGTTTCGCCCGGTACGCCGCTGGTTGAAATCGTTTCAGACGGTCAGGCGGACGCTCTGTTCCACATCAACGAGAATTTTATTCAGCGCATTCACATCGGCGACCCGCTCCCGATTTACGTTCCTGCGGTTGACAAAACCGTTAACGGGGAAATCGTCTCAATCGTCCCTTACGGGTCAACGGCAGCGCGATCGTTCCCTGTCCGCATTCGCATTGACGATCAAGACGGACTTCTGAAAATCGGCATGAGCGTTCAATGTACGCTGGAAACAACGGAAAAAGCGCAGCGGCTTACCGTTCCCCGCGACGCCGTCTTGCAAAAGCCGGGCGAGAACACCGTTTGGGTCGTTCAAAAAGAGTCCGATGGCGCATTTCGCGTTACTCCCGTTCCCGTCTACATTCACGCCAGAGCAAACGCTATCCTTGCCGTTCGACCCGCGACCGAAGCCGGAGAGAAAATTCTCGTTCCCGGCGCGCTGGCAATTATCGAAGGCGCCGAACGCCTCATGCCCGGTCAGGAAGTTGAACTCAAAGAGATCAACCCTGAACTGTTAAAAGACCTGCCCACCGCCGGCGGCATGCAGTCGTTTACGCACGAGAAGGAAGGCAGTAGGCAATAGGCAGTAGGCAGTAGCGATGAAAATCAAAAACCCGTTTCTGCTGAAGTTGGGCGGATACCTTGTATTTGCGTTCTCTCGAATGTGGATGTCAACTATAAGAATGCGCGGATGGTTACCAGACGTCAATCTCGACCCCGCTCTTCCGGACGAGGATCCGGAACATCCCCGACGAAGAATCTATCTGTTTTGGCACGAATACATTCTCTTTCCGTTTTATCTGCGGGGCGGGTGTCATCTGACGATGCTTTTATCTCAGCACGCCGACGCAACGATACTGTATCACGCCGCCATGTTGGCGGGGTTCGGGGTGGTTCGCGGCTCGTCTCGACGCGGAGCAACCGGGGCGTTAAAGGAGATGATGGAAGTTTCCAAAGAGCGGGAACATCTAACCATCACGCCGGACGGACCGCGCGGACCGCGAAGAACGCTGGCGCCTGGCGCCGTCTTTTTGGCGTCACAGCTGCAAATGCCGATCGTTCTGATGGGTTACGCCTACGATCGTCCACACCGATTCAACAGCTGGGACAGATTCGCCCTGCCCCGTCTGTTCTCTCGAGGCAGAACTGTGTTCAGCGAAGAGATTATGATTCCGCCCAATCTGACCAAAGAGCAAATTGAGGAGTATCGGCAAGCGCTGGAAAAGCGTCTTAACGAACTGACCGAAGACGCCGAACGCTGGGCGGAATCCGGCGAAAAGCGTGAAGGAGAACATGCCTTGAAACGCGGCAAATACGGCAAAATCAAATACGAGTAACGATAAGTGAGCCGGGGCGCGTAAGCCCCGGAATTCTCACTCTCACTCCGCCGCGACTTCCGGTTCCGCTTCTAAATTGTCGTTGTGAATGAGCATGCGGCGAATGTTGATTCCCATAAGCTTTAATCCGTCAATGTAGTACGAGTACAAAACCGGAATAAAGAACAGAACCAAAATGAGCGACGACATAACGCCGCCGGAAATGGTCAGCGCCATCGGGATTAACATCTGCGCCTGCAGCGACGTCTCCGTAATCAACGGGAGCAGACCTCCGACGGTCGTTACGGACGTCAGCATGACAGACGTAAATCGCCGCTGACCGACGTTCATCAGCGCGTCGTGTAACGGTTCCCCGGACTCAATCGCCCGATTCAAAAAGTCAATCAGAACAATCGAGTCGTTGACGACAATGCCGCTCAAAGCCACCATGCCGAAAAGGCTGAACTGTGACAGCGGCTGTCCGAACGCTGCGTGAATAAACACCGCGCCGATAACGCCAAAGGGAATAATCGCCAGAATCAGCAGCGGCTGAACGTAGGACTTGAACTCCAGCGACAGGATTATATACATGGCAAACATCGCGACGACAAATCCAACGAGCATACTGCTTATGGACTCGTTTTTCATATCCTCGTGTCCCTCCCATCGGACTTTTACGCCAGGATACTTGCTCATCAATTGAGGCAAAAACTGCGCCTTGAGTTGGGACGTAATATTCTGAGCGTTCGCCTTGCCTTCCTCGACGTCCGCGGAGACGGTGATTGACCGCATTTGGGAATGGCGGGAAATGGTCGTGTAGCCGCGCTTGACTTCAATGTCAGCAATCTCCGTAATCGGATACTCGACGCCGTCGTTACCGCGAACGCGAACTTCGTCAAAGTCCGCCAGACTTCGACGATCTTCTCGCGGATAGCAAACCATCAGCTTAACTTCGTGACGTCCGCGCTGAAGTCGTTCCACTTCCGCGCCGTAATATGCCGCGCGCATTGTCTCCGCCAATTGCTGCGGGTGAATCCCCAGCGACTTGGCGTGTTCTTTAATTGTCAACTGGAATTCCCATTTGCCGGGAACGTCCGAGTCCGTAATGTCGATAACGCCATCGTATGTAGCAAGATGTTTTTTGGCTTCTTCGACAGCGGCTTCGAGTTTTTCGTAGTCTTCCGCCTTCGCGACGAGCATGAATTCAATCGCGCCGCCGGGCGGACCAAACGCCTGAGAGGTAAATTCCACTTCGTCCGCGCCGGGAATGACGCCAACGGCTTCGCGCCATCGGTCGGAAATTTCCATGCTGGAAATCGTTCGGTTGTCTCCGGAAACCAGTTCAACCTGAACGCCGCCGGTATGACCGCTTCCGCCGCCGGAACTGCCGCCCATGTTGTGTCCTCGAGACTGAAGCGTCGTGCCGACAACTCTAAACGAACGCACCGCAACGGGTTCTTTGGTTTTCTCGTACTCGTCTGCAACTTCCCAAAACTTCTGTTCCATCAGCTTTGTCCAGTAGTCGGTAACCTCCGCCGGGGTGCCGTTGGGGAACTTAACCGTCGCCTGAACTTCGTTGCCATCAGTCTTCGGGAAGAAGACGTACGGAATCGTTCCCGACCAAACCAGACCAAACGTAAAAAGAAGCAGGGAAATCAGACCGGCGCAGAAAATGCTTCGATTCAATAAAGTCCAATGCAAACACGGCGCGTAAATGCGCTTGATAAACCACTGCAATCCGCCCATGGCGTACTTATTGCACTTTAACACGACCGCCGGAACCCATGCAAAAATATACAGGTAATGATACAGGAACGTAAAGATTATATTTTTACGATGTGACAGATGGCACGGCAGAATGGTTACACATTCAAACATCGACGCCAACAGCATGGTAATCATTACCATTGGAATCGAGAATACAATCTTTCCCATGATCCCGGAGATGAACAGCAGCGGCAAAAAGGCGACGATTGTCGTTAGCAAAGACGTTGTAATACTGGGAATAACCTCTGTAATGCCGTCGACCGAGGCGTTAAACCAGTCCTTGCCCATGTCGTGATGCCGGAATATATTTTCCCCGGCGACAATCGCGTCGTCTGTTACAATTCCCAGCGCCATGATAAATCCGAACGTGGAAATCATGTTCAACGTCTGTCCGGATCCGTACATGTACAGGCAGGTTAAGCAGATGGAAAACGGCAGACCCATCGCGACCCAAAACGCCAGCTTGAGGTCAAGGAAAACCGCCAGGAGAACAAAAATAATCGTCAAGCCCTGCAGCCCATTGGTCGCCAGCAATTCAAGTCGGGAACGAACTTCTTCCGAACGGTCGCCCCAGGTTATCATCGTATACCCTTCGGGCAATTCCCCCGGCTGCTGCTTCTTTTTTACCCAGGCGCGAAGCGTGTCGACCATGGCAATAAGATCTTCGGTCGAGTTTCTCAGTACGCCCAAAGCAATGCAAGGACGCCCGGCAGGAACGGTTTTTGCATCTGGATTTTCAGCGTTCTTCTCCGGCGTATAGACCGTAGCCAGAGCCGGGCCGTCGGTAAACTCGTCACGAACGTATCCGATGTCTTCCAGCGTCAAAACGGCGCCCGCCTCGTCTGTAATAACAGGGAGCTTTTCGATGCCTTCCGCCGTATACCGCCGGTTGTCTGTACGAACGTTGATTTCAACAGACGGAGCGCGAATCGTACCGCCCGGCGTTTGACAGTTTTCCGCCCGGACTGTTTTGGCAATCGCGTCCAGCGACGTCCCGTAAGCGCGAAGCGTGTTCTCTGATATTTCGACGTCAATCTGATAATCCTTCGTACCAACCAGGTTGACCATAGAGATTCTCGGAAGTTGAATCAATTCCTGACGCAGGTCTTCCGCCAACTCTCGCAGAGCCAGTGTGTTTTCTACAGACGACCCCTCCGGACCGATCAGCCCGATGGAGAAAATCGTTTCCTGCATCTTGGCGCGCTGAACGACCGGGTCTTCCGCCAATTCCGGGAACGACGGGATTCGGTCAACCGCTTCTCGAACTTCGTTTAACGTTCGATCCACGTTTTTAACGCTGTTGAGCAGTTCCAGCGTTACCATGCCCATGCCTTCGCTGGCGGACGACGTCATCTTCTTCACGCCTTCAATCGATTGCAAATACTCCTCGATTTTCTGGCAGATGCCGTTTTCCACTTCCTCTGGCGTAGCGCCGGGATACGGAACCTGAACCATAATCGTTTCGACGTCGAAGTTCGGAAACGATTCTCGCTGTAACGACAGAGCGGCGTAAGTTCCAACGCCCAGGACGACAATCATGACGATGTTCATCGCAGGGGTGTTGGAAATAATCCAACGAAAGATATTTTTCATAGGACGTTCACCTTGTCCCCTTCTGCCGGCGACGCCAGCGGCGAAATAACCACCTTGTCAGTCGCGGTAACTCCCTGTGAATCCGCATAGAAAATAACGCCTTCGTCTGTTACAGTCGCAACGCGAATTCGATATTCCCGCAGCGTACCGTCCGTCGCCGTCCAGATTTTGTTTCCCGGCAGCAAGGCGCGTTCCGGCGCGCTGTAAAGCGGGATCTCCGGCTTGGCGTGAACGACAATTGTAACATACATTCCCGCCAGCAGAGTCGGCGGAGGCGTTTGAATCAACGGCGTTTTCTTCGCTTTCTTCTCTCTCTCCAACGCCTCTTTATCGACTGTTCCCAAAGACGTGTCGGTCGTATGAATGACGTAGGAATCAAACTGAACGTCCGTCGGGTCGTCGATTGTAACGCGGCAGAGCATCATACGGGTTTTCGGATCTAAAGACCCGCTGTCGGACGTTGTCAGCCGTCCCTTCCAGCTCCATCGCTGACCGTCGAGTTCGTAATAAACCGTAGCGTCCGTCGGGGCGAAATCAAAGCCGCGCATAGCAGGCTCGTCAGAAGATTCGGCGTTCTCGCTGTTAGCGCTCGACGCCCACAGCCAGGACATCTGCTTCATGTGCAAAAAGCACTGAATTTCCAACTTGGACGTATCGAGAATAGACGCGACCACCGATCCCTTTTGAACATACGTGTTAACCTCAAAATTATGTGACTTGACAACGCCGTCGATGGGGGCGACGATTTTCGTTCGCTTCAAATTGAGCTGCGCCTGTTCCAGATTCGCCTCTTTTTGCGCGTGAACGGACTTCAGACGAATCAGTTGGCGCTCGTACAGCCGCAGCGCGTTTTCCTGCTTGACCAGCGACTCGCGCCCATTCAAAACCGACGTCCGAACCGTATCCAGCTCGCTGGCGGAATAGACGCCCGGCGTTGTAACAGATTCGTATCGCGCCAGCTCACGCTCCTTGATTTCCAGCTGGCTTTTCGAGATGTCGACTTCCCTTTGCGTACTTTCGATCTGAACTTCCATCTCGTGAATCGACGCCTCCGCCTGAGCCGTTTCCTCCGTCAGCTGACGAACCGAAAGCTCATAATCCACCGGGTCAATTTCCAGCAAGACCTCGCCCTTGCGAACGTACTTGCCCGCTCGCGCCTTTTCAGACTTAAACTTGACAATCCCCGAGACTTCCGGCGCAATATCCAAAGCGCGGTACGGAATCACCTGCCCGTCGACGGTGAAGTCAATTCCGCCCTCATGCGGCTTAACCGGCGCGGTCTGAACTGTGTTCATCGCCTGCGGCGGCGCCGGACGCTGTTGAATGGGAACAGGCCGAAGGAAAAACGCAACAAACGCCGCCGTTGCAATAATCATTCCGAGGGAAATCAGGATTCGGATAACTCTTTTCATAATATCAGTTTGTAAATATGAGACAGGGATTTTTCGGTCCGTCTCCGGGAAAACATAGGAAACGATTTAATTATCCTTTATTATAGCTAAAAAATGGAAATAATTCAAGGGAAAAACCGAGGAATTGGTATAAAATAGGGAAAATGCGAACTCTTTAACAACTCAATCGGCCCATTCGCCTTTTCGCCCAACGTCTCTAACATACTATTCGATTGAAAGTTTGTTATTGTTCATTAATAATTACAAAACAGGAAGAAATATTGCAGAGTTTTTGGAAAAATGAAGAAAAAATGGAAAAAAAGAGAAAAAAGTTTTGGCTTATTTGGCAAGTTCCGTACCTGTCAGCAAGGGGGCTTCCAAGGAACAGAACTTGCCAAAATATGAACTGAATATTGTGATCTTAGCAAAAAAGGCTCTCTTAATTGCCAACATAAACTGGAGAAATGCTAATTGCTTCCTCCACAAACTTTAATGCGCTTTGTCCGGGTCTGTTTTGCATTTTTCATCAGCCCAATTCACCAAATGAATTGATGTTGAAGAATCAATGCGTTCTTTATGTTCTTTATCAAGTTCCCCAGCGGGAAATGTAAGAACGAGTTCTCCTTTTGCAGTAATCCCTCCGTATGTTTTCAAATTATTTTCCAGCTTTTGAATATGCTCTTGTGTTATTGTACCCGCTTTACATTCTACGATATACAAGCGTCGTCCATCTGTATACACACAATCAAACTCGCCGACAGGTCTTGTTTTAACCGACTTGTTCGCCGGAACCACTTCCAGCCCGATTCTCAAATCAAAGATACTCCCAGACTCCATTAGCGGCAATAAACGCAAATAGGCGTATTCTTCCAACCAGCCGCCTTTTATATACGTTCCAAAATCCTTGCAATTTGGAACTTTTAATTTTTTACCATTTATTACCAGAGTCCCGATTAGTTTCCCGTCAAACGCTGCTGTGATATGATCTGTCTCATATTCGAACATTTTATCGGGTTTGTTACTCAATCTGTACGTTTTATAATTATCATCCGACATAGCCTTATATAACTCTCTCAACTCCGTCCGGTACTCCCAAAGTTTTAGAGTCAATTTTCGTCTTGTTTGTCGAACTGGATTGTCCTCCCATTTTCCATCTTGGGATATTTTATACCCGCTGGCAATAAAGAATGGGTCAACTTTTGTTACCCCTTTAAATTGAACCTTTGCATCCGTACGCAAAAACGTTATACAGTTTTGTTGAGTACTGAAGTAGAAAGGTTCCAGATTGGGGAACTCATAACATGCGTTCAGCGCTCCTGCAAACATGAGTTTTGTTCCGCCAGTAAGATTAATCCCAATTCGGGTTGTTGGCGGCAAGCGACGAACAATGTCTTCAATGGCTTTGCGAGTGTGAGCCGGTTCGAATGCGTCGACGCGTGTAATGTGCATCCTGACGTCCTTGGGAAGAAGCCGACGCAATGCATCAGTTTTTTTAGAGTCGTCCGATGTAATAAACCAATGTTTTTTGGCGGGAAACTGATCCATACAGAAATATTGCGGAATGTTGGTGCCAGTTCCTAACAAGTGGAGTACAACGTCAAAATCAGTCGGCGGCGCAGTCGGGTTTAAAGGAATAGATGGCGGTACTACATATTTAGGCAAATCAATCGTCTCTGGCGGTTTACCCGGTTCGGAACTCGAAATCAGACGCAGATGCAAATGAGGATTTGTCAAGGAAAGCATACACCATGTATGCGCCATCACTGGCGTTCCCGGACTAAGGAAACAGGTTATGCTTTTTTCTTCATCGCCTCGAAGGGCAATGTTCAACGCCGCTCTGGCGGCCTCATCGATACTTTTGGCGTCATTTAGATGAGAGAGCTCATTGGGTGCGAAATGAATGTTAACCGGAAGATTCGCCTCTTTCAAATAATCAATAAACAGCCTGTGTCCAATTTCTGTGTTGCAAATGGCATTAACAAAATTTTGAACCTTTTCTCGCGGATACTGCAATCGTTCATTTATTGGCAGAGCTTTGTACTTTTCCCATTCTTTTCGCATTGAACCTGAAAAGCCGTTTTGAGGTTTATTCGGATTGGTGTACCCCAAAATAATAACGTCTGTATAGTTCCCAGCACGTAAAGCGCCCAAAACGGGACCGCCTACAGGCAGAATCCCTAACGCAGCGCTAATGTCCGTAATGCCATACCATGTTAACAGAATACGATTTTTGGAAACGCATTGTTTCTCATCGCCGTCCGCTTCGCACATAAACTGCAAAATTGAATCTGCAAGCGTCTCCTTTAATGTATCAAACTCATCAGGACGAATTGTGATAACTTTATCAGAGTCAAAATACTGAGCAAGCTCTCCGGTATCCATTACGACATTGTCGATAGAATTCCAGACGAAAACGTGATGGCGTTTAATATCACGAATAGTGTTTCGATCGAGCAAGTCGTTGTAATTATTAAAATTATCTAAAAAACGGTCCAAATCTGCTTTGGATACGCCATGAGCGTTAGGGTTTTCCGGGGTTGCTTTCTGCGCTTCAAGCAGCTTTTCCAGTTCAGGAGGGACGAAATTCAAAAAGAGAATGCGATAATTATGCATTCGAGCCGCGTCAGTATACGGTTGAGATTGCCACGGTAAAAGATTGATGTTATCGCAAACGACAACGTCAGCGCCGCGTTCAAGAGCTGCCGTAAATTTCTTGAGATTTAGCGCGTGATTGCTATGGAGTTTCTTCAAATCATAAACATATCGACCGCCACGCATAAAAAAATCGTTTGTCGAAAAAGCGACTGCCGACACGCCATGCGTTCGCAACTTTTCGATTACGTAACGCGTCATGACCGATTTGCCGGAACCGGAAACTCCACGATTGATAATTACAATCTTGTGACGAATTGAATCTGATGCATTTTGCATGTTTAAGTTCTCCTTTCAATCATCTATTTCATTGTCAGAGACGCCTGTAATACGAATAGCGTCTGCTGCATCTTCACCGGTAAGGTAAAGGCGTAAAGCGTATAACAAGTCTGGGGTATTATCGTCTTTTGGTTTGGAAAGTTCGCCAAGATGAACGCGTGAGTTCAAACATATATTATCATTGACAACAATTTCTTTAACGTGATTAACCTGCGTTATCAATTCCTTTGTAATTGCCTGATTTCGCTGCAAAAGCATTTTAATGCTCTTGTTGGACGAGCTGCGAGTTCGAAGCATGCCCAAGAGAAGTTCAAGCGGTTCAGATGTTTCACGAGTCCATTTGAGAACAGCTTTCTTTCCTTCGTCTATTGGACAAGGTTTGATGCGTGATAACATCGTTACAATGCCATCTAAAATGGAGCGGCATTCTTGAGGGCTGAATTGTTCAACGAAATGCCGATCATGCCAAATTGCATACGCAAAAAAGCGTAATGCACATTTCTTGTTCCAGTATTGCTTTTTATCAATTCTATCTATCGGCTTTAGATATCCTTTAAGTTTTTGCAATACGTCTTTTTGCCATGGTTGGGAAACGTCGCCAAGAGCAAAGCCAATCGCTCGGAAATCATAATTATATATTTTGTTGCTATCAATCTTATCTTTAATCCATTGAATGCATTCAGCAGGCGCATCCTTGTGCAAAAAAGAAAGAAGCGTCATAATATCATTTCTGAACGAAATCCCCTCGTTCTGGCTCAATTCAATCAAAAACTCAATTAAGTTAGTCATTTCATTTTTAAAACCAGGAGGGCAATCGACATCATTAATTGAACGACCATTGCTCCAGATTTGGATTATGGGGAAAAATGCCGCATGGATGATCTGAATAACTCTGGGAGGGTCTTTATATTTTGGATCAGCAATCTTTTTACCAAAATATTTTCCTTTGTTATTTTTAAATAATTGAAATGATATACTATCTCCTTTTTGATAAGTGGAATAATCGTCCTTATGAATAAAGTTCGATTCATGAATACGAATTTCAGCTTTTATGCTATCGCTGTATGCTTTCGTGACATGGTCGCCCTTAATACTCTTGCGCCAATTATCAGCAATAACGCCCGTTTCTCTTTTGGGCGGTTGATAATTATCTGATTTTTTAAGCTGATCTTTTAACGTTAATGCCCATTCCAATAAATCAAGCGTCTCGTTACTATCTGATTTGGGAATACTTCGCAATTCCGCCCAAGTCGTCAGCGCAGGATATTCTGGAGCGGGAGCTTCCTTTACAGGCGTTTTTTCCCACTTGACGTGAATTGTACGATGTATAGATTGTAATGGATCATTCGGTATAAAAACAAGGCAAAATGGATTATCATCTCCATAGGCGTACGTCATCTTCAATTTACATTTCAAATCCTTCTGAAGCGGCAGGTCAGGAGATTCAAGCTTGATTGAGTAACCTATTTTATCATTATTTTCACCAATAAATAATGAATATTTTTCAGTTCCTTTTGCAAGAATAAAATCTTCTTTCAACTGAATTTCATATGGTTGACCTCGACGAGGCGGGATTATGGTATCGGGAGGAACTATATCAAAATACCCGAACTTCCCATCTACATTAGCCCATATAGACAATTTTGGGATAAGATCGTACCAAAGTGGAAGATCTTCTGCATCTTTCTGTAAATTGTATAACTTAATGCCTCCTTGAACAAGACGTTCACGAATCGGGGTTTTATCAGTCGGCGTTTCTGTTAAATCAACTAAATACTTGAACGGACCAATTACCCGTTTCACTTTGCGTCTCAATTTGCGGCATTCCAATTCTTTATCATCGTCATTCTTTTGATCCTGTTGTTGCCGTTTGCAATATTGCCTCTCAGAATTAAATGTGGAAATATCATAAGAACCAATATTGTTTTCGTCAAGATTGCCATTCGATATAATCTTTGTGGGATAACGCACCCAGTAATAACCACGCGTCTGTGGCGCGCATTTCAATAATTCTTCATCAAATTTAGCCTCAAGTTTTGTTACAATTTCATTTCCGTCAATACAATCATATACTGCAGCAATAAAACCATTTTCTAATTTTGGATAAGAATAACCTATCTTTTCAATAACTGCGGCAATAGATCGCGGAAGCGGTTCGGCATTAGGGAAAAGAGCGTTAATATTACTACGAGTGATTTGCAGTTCAAAGTCATTGAGATAGTCGGGCTGTAACCAAATCAACGTATCATTTTCAAACGTTTCTCTGAGTTTTTTTGCAAACTCTCGCGCAGCGCAGCCCAGACATTCTTGAGTATATTTATTTGAAAAGAGTAATTCAGAACTGGAAATTGTAATTGTATCTTTATGAAGAAATGGCGCATCGGCAGTAAATAACCCCATGTCAAAAGAGGAGGCCGACAATTCTTTATTCTCCCACCGCTGCCAGAGAAATGGCTCTCGATAAGTCTTCGTCAATGAAGCTTTTTGATCTTTTAAAACAGCATAGCGGGGACGCAATTCAGTAAGATCTATGCACACAGGCGCATCAATAGACGGAATAGCTGTTGGATGAATTAACTTTTCTTTATTGGGTTTCTTTAATATGGTATCCCAGGTTCGAATCTCAAATTCATCATAACTGTTATTATTAAAAATTATCGGGATTTCAGCAAATATATGTTTTTTATTTATATACATTTGCGCAAATCCCTGCCACTCTTCCATAGTATTCTGCCGCTCTTTCAATCTTTTCATATCATTTGAAATATCGTCGTCAAGCGACTGTAACCAACGCCAGGAATCCCAAATTCGCCGATAATCTCTATGGGAAAGCAGTGTGTTATTAGGCGGTAAGTTTTCCCACCGTCCAATTGATTTTGCCTCGTCTGTTGCAAGCCAGGAACGAATTTTAAATATCAATTCATCATTTATATTATCATGAAGACATTCTTTGCGTAATTTCAATCTTTCAGACAATCTTACGGCAAATGCTTTTAGAAGACGGTTTTCTGGCAAATCAACAGACGGATAACGCCGAACAGCCAGCAAGTAGGGATTTCCTGCAAGCTTTTCTTTGATGCTGCGACCAGGACGACGCGCCAACGTTTGAAGCGATGGAGCGTCAAGTTCACGGACAGAATGAAGCGGTAAAACAACATGATCTCGAAACGGCGATTCATTGAGATTTCGGAAAAGAGTTGTCAATGACTGTTTGGCATGTTCAATAATACGCCATAAACGATCTTTCCACACCAGGGGAGCGCCTCTCTTCAATTGCATGTCCGTGTAATAAATCGTCTGGAGAAATTTACTAAGCGGCTGCGATTTCGGCAATGCATCGTAAGTACGCGGATCCATACCGACAACGGCAGAATACCAATGCGTTTGAGTAAGCAGATTCCGCGCTTCTCTGTCTTTCTGACAATAATTACGATACAATTGTTCGAGTGTCATTATGCCTTATTATTGCGTTCTTTTGTTGACGAATTCTTCTGTATATCAGAAGATGCGTTCTCAACTGCTCCATTACTCATTTACGGATTCGGATTGGCCGTCAATCTTTTCGTCGTTATCAAGATACGTATTCGACGTCCAAATGAATTGACCATTGCCACATTCACAAGCTTCATAAAAATCTTTAGCAAGAGACTCGAACGCCCCTTCGCCAAAGCTATTAAGCAAATTGTGAATTGGGTTGAGACATTTATCCCTGGAAACGCCGTAAGTATCAATGCCGCGTAAATTAGGCGCTACTTTTTGGACAAACTGGTCTTCAAATGCTTTATTCATTGCAATTTCAAGTTTGTCACGATCGCCCTTTGCCGCCCGAACATCGGGATAGTTAGCCATGTAAAATTCAATCGACTGCCAAACGCGGTGTCCAAAACTGCGATGGACAACGTCTAAATACTTGTTAATATCTTCGATGCATTTTTTATAAGGTTGAATATCTTCATCGGTAAATGAATTACTGCTATTCTTAACGCGCCAGTCTTCAAAATCATCTCTATGAAGAAGCTTCTTGGGACGATCGTGTTCATCTAAGGGTTTAATCTCCTTTCGTCGCGCCAATGTTCGCGGTTTGGGAAAATGAATTATAATGGAACGGTCAATCACCTTGTCAGAAAGCGACTTGGTTGATTCATCCTGATTCATTGTTCCAGTCCAAAGAACATTACTTCCAAGTTCCAGTTCATGAGACATATTAACGCCAATCTTTATATCCAATTTTGGTACGTTTTTATCGTCCAAATCACGGCGTTTTTCTAATATGCTAAGGAAATTGGCGAAGTACTGCTCAGGTCGAGCAAGGTTCATCTCATCCAATAAAACCATACAAACCGCGTCTTTAAGACGTTTTTGACTTTGCACAAGAAATTGCAAAACTTTTTGTGCGTCAAAGACATTGGAGATCGGGTTGAAAAAACCAAGCATGGATTCTTGTGAATCCCAATTGGGTTGAACCGGAACCTCCAAATACTCCAAGCCGCCAAAAAATGAATATACACGAGGAAGTTCTGATTTTCCAGCGCCAGACACCCCTGCCAAAACAGTCAAAGGAGACATTTTTGCAACCTTAAGAGCTGTATGAAACGCCTTAAGAATACGCATGTTAAACCTCAAACCGTATTTAGCGCAGTTGTCATGAATTTTCGTCAGCCACTCCATTTCATCTTTATACTCACGTTCAGCAGGCAAAAATTTGTCTTTAATTTGATAACCATTCTCGAGCGCTGCGATACGGGCAGCCCTATCCTGAGAATCTGCTTCTGGAAAGAGACATCGCTGCAAGTCATTTTTAAGTGATGCAATTAGAATGTCGCGGCTATCTATCTGGCTTTTATAACTTTTCACCTTCCCTTCCAATTGGGCTTTTTCAATCTCAAATTGGGTGCGTTCAGCTAAATCTGCTTTAATCCCTTCATAAGTAACCTGATTTTGCTGCAAGCTTGCAATTTCTTCATCTTTTTTTCCTACAAGAGTTTTATAATGTTGCAGCTGATTGTGAGTCGGACGGTTTAAGAGTTCATTATTAAGCTTTTCGATCTCAGCATCTTTTTCCTTCAAAGTGAGAATAACCCCTTTAGCTTCCTTTGGACCGACCTTTAATATGCTCTTATCGTCCACCATTAATTGAAGCCGTTCAAAATTTCTAATTTGAAGCTTCAGTTTTTTAAGTTCACTGAGATACGCGTTATTAGATTCCTCAAGGTTTTGAATTTTGGAATCAGACTCTTTTTTAAATTCCGCCACACGTATTTTAATGGTCTCCTCAATTTTTTCTTCTCTAACAGCCAATCTCTCTTCCAAAGCTTGTAATGCTCCTTCTTTATTTGAACATTCGAGGAGTTTTTGATTCAGTTGATCTTGTTGAGCCTGCTTTTCCGCAGCCCAATTAGACCGTTCCGTGCTGATGGTATTGCGAATTTCAGTACATTCATTTTCTATCAACTGTGTAATTTTAGCAAGTTGATCTTTAAGAGTTTCACCGTACTCCTTATACACCTTATCGGAAAATGTCTTTGTCAGATCAGCTAATTTCTTGTTATGCTCAGCAAGTTTGGCAGGAAAACTAGCTTCCATCTCTTTCTCTGCTTCTGCAACTGCCGCCTCTCTCTTATGAAGCTCTACCTTATCTGTATTCAACGTCTCGCGATCGCTTTCGTTGTTTTTTTCTTTCACGCTAACGTTGTTTTCTCGAATTTTGAGCGCTTTCTCACGTTCATCGAGCCCTTTCTCACGTTCATCGAGCGCTTTCTTACGTTCCTCGAGATTTTTCTGAAATCCTTCAAGGTTCTTCTGACGATCGTCAAAATATTTCTTCTGCTTCTCTGGATCCAGGGGATAGGGAATCTTCCCTTGCTTACGGGAATTCTCCCGAGGCTGGTTCCCGGAGCCTTGCTGATTGGACTGATTGGCGTTCGCAGCGGGTTTATTATTAGATGTGTCTTTATCCATGATTTATGCCTCCATAATAGTTTTGATGATTCTATAAATTTTATCAATCAATGCGTTTAATTCTTCTTTACGCATTATAGTGATCCTGTTTGCATGTTCACGTTTATCAATAAGATCATTTAAGGGTAACAAGAATTCTGGCGGTATGATATCAATTTGATCATTAGAGATCTTCTTATAATCACTCAGCCTGCGCGCGATCATTTTTAAAACTCTAATTTCTGTTTTAAGAAGCCATGCGATAATGCTAGTTCCAAGGGATTGAGCATTGCCCTCAAGCGCATATTGTAGCAGTTTTTGCCTGGGTGTCAATAATGACTCAGGAAAATCTCCAAAACCAGCGTCTTTTGCTCTCTGTTGAGCTGCTGAAACAGCGTTTGATATTGATATTGATATTGATCGACCGTCAAGCAACAAGCAAAAAGCTCGCTGCGTTGCTCCATATAGCTTCTCAATACACGGTAACGCATCGAATTCGTCCGCATCATTGGCACATCGGAAAAATTCCACATCCCAAAGTTTTCCTTGTAAGACGTTGTCCATTTTATCAAACAGATAAACGTCAAATTTGTCATGCAAATTACACTTCGCTTTTAGACGCAGATTACTAACAGATTTATCCTCGCTATCGCTCGTCAATTCATTATCTGACGAGGCATCCGAAAAACGAATGGACGGAAAAAGCGTCGTAACAACATTATTCATAAATGCGTATTCGCTTTCATCGTAAACTTTCGAATAATTAGTCTCGCCATGCGTATCCTTATTACGTCTGTTTTTCAATATGTCTTGTATTATTGAAAGAACGTTCTTATTGTTTTGGCACACCTTGTTAAACGAGAAATAGGGGTCGTTGTATGAAACAAGAAGCGCAAGCGGTAAAACAACATTCATATCCGCCGTTCCATTTTTTTGAAAACCTTCAAGCATTTTAGGATTAGGAGCGTGGATTCTGTTATTTATATCCTGCGAAATATTTAAGTTGTTAATAGCTTCTTGAATGTGCAATTCATTGTTCTCATAAGCGTCAACCATCATCAGTTGCAGCTGTTTATTGGTTGACTCACAATTCTTAAGCGCGTAAAATAGCGCCCATTCAATAACAGAATAAACGTCCGCTCCCCTTTTTTCTCCATTCCTGTTAATCCTTTCGCCTCGTTTTAAAGCGCCAATCAATTCAGGGTAGAGCTTCTCATTATCTGGCGTTTCATAGGGCAACATTTGTTTTTTATCCTCTTTTTGTTGCAGATTAGCATCTATCTGCTTTTGTTCCCATTTAATAAAGTCTGAACGCACGCTTTTATTTTTTGTCATAAGATTCAAATATGCCGATTCTAATATGGGAACGTAGTGTTCATCCAATTTAGGCGCGTAGTCTTTACCAAATGGGTTCAGAATTCGCCAATCGCTATTGCTATTATTCAGCACAACCATACGGACGCGCAAGTAACACGGTTCGGAATTGTTAGAAACAACAATATTTTTTTCTGAAGTGTTATGATAGATTTTTCCTATCAAATTATAACGTCGAAAAAAGGATAATATATCCTTTGGGGTGGGCAAATTGCGGTCGTCATCTTTAAAATATTTGGGATTGGGAGGAAGCTTCCACAGCTTAAATTCTTTTAAGATGCAAATATACTCACTGTTATTTTTTAATACTTCTTCTGCTTGCAATCCCGGCTCTTTGATTGCAGGAAGAAGCTCTCCTGATATGCAATCCTGAAATAAAACGCGAGTTTCGAATTCCGATGGCTCATACTCTTTTTCACTATCGATCTTTTCAATGTCATTCAATGTGTCAGGATTCAACTGATATATTTCATCAATTTTACCCTTATCGATAAGTCTTGATAAAATAATGTTAACCATATCTACTGACAAACATATTTCCTTTGCCAAATCCTCGGGTTTATAAATTCCGCACGCCAGCAGTTTCAGAATGCAAAATTCAAAAGCATTTAATCCTTCTCTGGAATTGTGACTTGATTTAGGAATAATTATTCGGATCAGTCTGAACGGCCACGCCAATTCACGAGAATGGCCAATAATAAATGGGGGGTTATAACCTTTATTGAAGTCATACAGTCTTTCCATAGCTCTTATTACTCCATTCTTGTGATTGTTTTCATTTCACGACAAAGTCTCAGGAAGTCAAATAGCCCCGGAACTTTTTCATTGGCGAGGTCTGTATTATAAAAATCAGAATCTCCAACAACTACCAATAATTTCTTTTGTCGACTCATGCTAACGTTGAGTCGGTTATACACTTCCAAAAAGCCAAATGGGTATTTTCCTAAAATTGGCTTTTCTGGATTCGCCGTTCTAACAAGCGATAAAAACACTACGTCAAACTCCATACCCTGAAAGGAGTCTACTGTGCCTATCCGCAAACGATCGTCTCCAACAGCATTCGACTTGAGGTATTGTTCACCAAGATATTCAGATATCAATTCTGCCTGAGCCTTGTAAAATGTAATAATTCCAAATTTAAGACGATTCTCAGAATTGCTGGTTTGTGAATTGTCGAATTCAATCCACTCTTTCAATTGACGGCATATAACGGACGCTTCCGCAGGTCGCGTCCAACTGTTATTCTTTTTTCTCATTCCGCCATTTTTAAATGGAACGTCTATCCAGACAGCGCATTTTCCATCTGTTCCTGGAAGCTGATGGACAAAGTAACTCTCATCAAGCCCCGAATCAAATTTTTCTTCTGGATCAAACCGTTCATAGAAATTTCGGCTGATAAAATCGCCTAAAATCGGATGCATTCGATATTGTGTTTTAAGCGTAATGCGGCGTGTAATATTATCCGCTTTTTTCAAAGCAGGCAATCGTTCCGTAAACATATACTCAAACATGCTTTTTTTGATCCATTCGATTTCAGAAACCTTATCAAATGTTGTATTGTTTTGATTGACGTTATTGTTTGTTTCTTCCTCCATTCTTTTAATAACGTCATCGTCTATTAGCTGAGGCAGCTGTCGATGATCGCCGACGAGGATAACTCGTTTACCCTGCTTTAAGGCAATCATCAAGTCCAGCGGACTAACGCGAGCAGCTTCGTCAACAACGACAACATCGAACCACTTGGAGTCTTTCAAATTTACTATTTCATTATTATTATCGCTTTGCTGACATGTAGCGGCAAAGGCAAAACAATAGTCCACAAGGTCTTTTGAAATGCCTTCAGGATTATTTTCCATTTCGAATAACAATTCCGCCACGGCGGCGGTTTTTGCATTTTTAATCGAATAGCCATTACGCTGGATAACGTCGATCGTATCCTTAATCAGAGTACAGACCTTATCACGCAGCTTTTCTATTCTATAAACCGGCGCTGGCGTATATAATTTGAGCAATCTGCGTTTAAGACTTTTCAATTCTTTTAAAAATGGCGGCGTTTCAGAGCGGTTAATCCATACACTTGCCTTTTCAAGCAATTCTCTATCCGCTTCATTCAAATTTTCATTTCTTAACGCTTCTAAAGCGTGTACCGCGCGTAACGCCCCATCATCCGCAAAACTGTTTTCTGTTGTTCTCAGTCCTCGAATAAAAGGAAGCGCCGAATTCTCTGCCTGTTCGCTATTGAGTTCGTTTTGAATCTGTGCGAGTTCATTTTGTAAACTTTTTCGTAATGATTTGCTGATATATGGATACTTAATAGCTTGATTGAGCAATTGAATTGCCGTTTTTGTAGATGGGTCATTAATATAGTTTATATATAAAACCCTCAATTGATTTTCCTTGTCAACTTCTTCAATTTCTTTATGCTTTTCTCGAAGATCTTTTATTCTGTCTTTACACCAATCGAGCATTTGACTCTCTAATGGCGATAAACCGTTAGCGTTATTCTTTGATGAACGTTTGCCAAATTTTGGTACAGGCAATCCATTGATATTCATGCGTTTATTCATATTCTCAACAGCGTCATGCTGATAACTGGTCAACAGCACGCTCCCTTTCATCGAGACGCATTTATATTTTTCCTCATTGAGTCTTTCAATGATTGCTGCAATAACTGTAGTTTTTCCTGTGCCAGGAGGGCCTTGGATAAGTGCAATATCCGGCGTGTTAAGCGCAAGTCGAATAGCGTCTACTTGCACGTCTGTCGGATCTTTATCTTTGAACACTTTATTATTAACAAAGCATGACAGCGGTTCTACATTAGGATGCTTCTGCGTAGGAAGAATTACTCCGCCTTCTTCAATTAAAAGTCCAATATTAGGGTTGGCAGCTCTGCCGTTTTGAATATCGTATCGAGCAAAAAGCCGCCGCATAATTGGCGTTATTTCTCTTTTAATGGGATAAATGAGTTTCTTATTTTTTAAAAACTCATAAATATCTTCATTGTTGGGAATCGATTCTCCGTTGTCTACATTTATCGTCAACGTTAATTCTCTACTGACAGGATCAAAACATCTTTTGCGAAAAAGAACGCCGAGTTTTTTTGATTTCTTACGGTAATACTCATCATTGGCTTCCCTTTGTATAACACTGTTATAATATTCAGCGAACGACATCTCCAGATCGGTCAGATAATCTGGCAATTCTTCATCGTCAACGCAATGCAGAGCGTCAACTTTTTCACTTTCCAGCATCGACTTTTGGTCTTCATTTAGATCATGGCATTTTACAACAATCGCGTCTCCTTCCTTATCGTCTTTATTCACGCTGATAATCGTAAAAGATATTATCCCTAATTTACGGACATTCTCAAAGAACATTTCTCCCTCAACGATTTGAAATTCATCCCATTTTTTAAGATAACTCCCATCATTCTCTATGAGCTTGTCCAATTGACATTTCACAACAAAAGCGACCGCCCCTGTTGCCGTCCAGTCAACAAACTTTAAGTTTCCGCATGCAAGCCGTATCGCAGAATCGCTTTTATTACGCAAATAGGTTAACTGAGAAGTTAATAAGATTGTCTCTCCATTTCCTTTGCTTTTTTGGGAAAGAGAAAAACGGATATCTGATCCAAGAACGGCAAAATGACCATGGTCGTCAATAACATTATAGTCATCGGATTCATTTTTAACATCCGGTTCTGTTTCTTCAGAATTGTCATCGTTTGAAGACTCATTACGATTATATTCCTTGGCAGCATCGCCTGCAAGCAAGAAAAAATATTTTTTCCCGGAATGTTCGAACGTACAATTATCCTCTAGAATATGAATAGCTTCATTGAGAGAGAGCTTTTCATTCTTTCTCGACTTGTTATATCTTCTCAAACTCTTAAGAACGGAATTAGCAAGCGTCTGTTCATCTATTCCAATCTCAATATCGTTCATGACTTCGAGTAACTTGCCATTAAACTGAACAATATTCAGTTTAGCGCTCCCGTCTGGAGCGCGGTCTGTAAGTTTAGCAAGAATAGTTTGACCAGACGCAAGTTCGAAGGTCAGTTCATTGGCGCTGGCAGAGTTGGTTGGCTTAACGGTGAATATTTTATCCTTTATATACAATTTAAGTTCGCCGCGGCATTCAGGATTTAATTTAACTTCTTGTACATCGCCAATCGGCAAGCGTTCCGCAGCATTTTTTGACTTGACGCGTAATGAAAAACTCGGAGCGGGTATTTCTTCAAACTTCATTGTATATTCTCCTTATGTAATTAATCCTGTTCGATGCTGCCGACAAATTCAAATTTTAAACCTGGAGGAAATGGATCCGTACCGAGTGCGTGTTTTACAGTTCTGCTTTCCCAATTAATGTCGGCAATGTATTCCTCGGAACCTCCTGACGTCAACGAAAAAGGATGAAAAAGACGATGAGGCAACGTTTTCTGAAATGAAACCTTGTTGCCATCAAATAAATTCATCTGCCAACGATCTGTTTTGGCAATAACAAACGCTGGTCGCGGCTTTTCGCAATATGGACACCCCTCGAAGACCGGAGCGTTAAAATAGCTCATTTTGCAATGCGGGCAAACGATTGAATTATCAAACGCTCGCGCCAGTTCCAAAGCCCAGAATGACATGGAAGGACGTCTGTGCGGCTGCAAACGTCCTGCACCAAAGGTTTCTTGAAACAGCGTTCGCAATGGTGAATTCAAGACCACTTCACGAAAACTTTTTCCTCTGGCTGAATTGCTCTTGTCTTGTTCATCATCGATGTATGGTAAATACCCAGCGTATGCTTGCTGTGTTATATCTGAAGAAATACTTTGCTTTGACCAATGTCCCTCTTCTACCATTTTACCAATAAAAGGATGGTACAGAGTAAGAATTCTAAATGCCATAACAGCAAAAGCCCAACAATCGGTGCGCGGACGAACAAAAGCTTTGCCCTGAACCAATTCAGGCGCGCCAAAAGTCGGCGTGTAAATAAAGTTGCCGCCCCTGAATGATTCCAGACAAAGATTGTCGGCGTCAATGAGCCAACAATTACATGAAGTCTCGTTGTCAATATACCAGGAATCACATGGGATATCTTTTCCAACAAAATTGTCAGCGCTTTTTTCTATAAAAACGTTATTGTCAGAAATATCCCCATAGACGATTCCGGCATTATGTAAACGCGCTAAAATTGACGCACATTTATAGAGCGCATAAAGGCGAAAACGCGTGGATCCGGTTTCGGCATAATATGCCAATTCTTGAGCAAAATCCTTGTCTTGGATTTGAGATAGCCAATCAGGAAGATTGTCTTTTGAAATGGCATTATGGCAGTTTCCTTCTTTAAAGAAAATGGAAAACGGATTCATGTCATTCAATAATCTCATTACGTAACCGGGCTCATCTCGCAGACAGGCTATCGGAAATGAGATATGAATGCCTTTGGGTAACGGCAGTGTGCGAATATAGCTAAACACTTCATTATACTTAGCGACCCAGTCTGGATATCGTTCGAATTTTAAGGGTTGCTTGATTGCCAGGTTCTTGTCGGTCGTTCGATATACAACGCCTTGACCGCCACTGGCAATCTTACTATTGGGGGGAATAATGTGTTTATACCCTTTTTCGTCTATTACTTCTTTTTGTTCGTCTAATTGTTTTTGTTCATTACTCATAATTCTTCCTGAATACTGTAATAACAGACCAGCGTCTTATCATCGGAATGCTTCGGAACCGGCCAGTTTTCCAACATTTTTCGAATACCGCGCGAGGCGCCCGAAAAACTGTAATTATTCCCCCTTTGACAAATTTGACGAACGAATTCCGCTCTCCTTTCAGGGAGCAGACCGTCTGCAACTTCATCGGTGCAAAGGATTATTGCGTTGCATTCGTTTTGCGGAATCAATCTTGTTTTCCATTGCTGAATTGTTGTACATTCAGAAAGGGGGGTGGTTTGATTGGAAAAGCAGTCGCCCTTGTCTTCCATCAACTCAAAATAGGAGCCATCTGTTTTTAGCGCCCCAATTAAGCCGTCTCCAAGCATTCCTAATACAATTTGTCCTTCGATGGGGCGAATTGCAAACAGGCACGTTGCAGCGCAGTTTTCTGGAGCAAAAGGCTTGATGAGTGAAAGCCAATTCGCGTGAATCTGTTCAACAAGGGCGTCGGTTTTGTCATTCATTTCGAGCCACATATTGGCGGCAAAAACAACCGCGCGGCACGCCGCACAAGAACCAAAATGGGCCATTGAACATGAACCAACTCCATCTGAAACAACAACAGCGTTACCCCATTTGCGTCGAATAATGCTGAACGAATCCTGGTTAGGTTTGCATGCTCTGGCATGTCTCGCCCCTCGTACGCTTGCGCCAAAAGATTTCCATCTGGTGACTGTCATTCATCCTCCTCGTTGTCGTTCTTGTCATTGTTTGCAACAGGAAGCCAGTTGTCTAAAATCAAAAAAAACTCATCTGTGGTAAGTATCTCATTGTCTTGCCAAAATAAAGCTGAGTCATTTCCAATTTTAACAATGCGAATTGTATCGGGAGGAAGTTTGGATATCAAACTTCTCATAGCATTAATGTCGTTTTTTGACCAGCAGGCATCAGTTAGCAACAGGATTTTATCATCAGATACTGAATCAATAAAATCCAGTAACGACGCCTGGTTGGCCATCCCTTGACATTTCAACAGCGCGGAAGGAAATTCATCGTCGGGATTCCAGTCAATAATAATAGTTCTGGCATCCCAGCGCACAAGCTTAACTTCAGCGGCTCCGTATCCCAATCGGATATATTGTTCGACAGCTCGTACAATTCCACGCGTGAGCATAAATTTATCATCCTCCGACATGGAACCAGACGAATCGCAAACAATATAAAGCGTTGGGGGCTTAGTAAATGGTTTCACCGTCATCATCCTCATCAGTTTTGCTCGAATGTTTCATCATTAATTGAATGCTGGCATCCGGAGGTATCTCATTGGGATTCTTTGAAGTTGTACGCGTCAAAGTAGACGACGTAACAAAATTGAAAAATGTCGTAATCTGCTCTGCGGTGTCTGCTTCTTGCACGGTATGCGTTGTTCCCTCAATAAATCGAGCCAACATCTTACGATCAGCTTCCTTGCTGATAGCAAGCGCCATGCGATCGCACTTGGATGAGCGCCCATTTTGAATGAAATCTGCCAAACGACCTTCCCAGTCGTCATTCGGTCTGCCGTCTGACACCAACACAACAAGAGGTCGATAGCTGCCGCTTGGAATCCTGCCGCTGTTTTCAATGAGGTCCTTGGCGATTTCCAAACCTTTACCCAAAGGTGTCTCATTATCAGCCTCAAGATCAGGGCATCGAACTTCGGCTGCAGTGGTTGGCGTTACAAACAGTCGAGTGTCTTTTCCAAAAGTGATAATTGAGATAAGGAGTTCAGTTCCCTCCTTCTCAAAATTGGCAAAAGCCGCCAACATATCTTTCACGCATTTATTCAAAACCGCAATACGCGTTGTACCGCCTTCAACAATTCGCACGCGGTGACCGTCGCGAATTTCGATTTGGCCGGTATCGTGCGTTATGGCTGAAGGATCCGTAATGATGTTCATGCTGTCGCTTGTATCCAGCAAAAGAATTACCGGAAGCGCTTTGGGTTCTTTGGCAGTGAATTCTGACGCGTCTAAAAATTTAGCCATTTTTGTCTCCTTGAATAATGGTTAGTTATGGATTGAGTTGATTTGTTCTATTTCGGATTGCAAAGGAAAACCGTTTAATTGAACAATGCCGTCAGGACGAAAACGCAGTTCAATTCCATGTGAAAAACGTTCATCATACTCGATCCCCTGTTTGTAAAAATCCGTTAAAAAATAAAAACGTTGATTGGTTGATCCAACCCAGTTGCGTTTTTCCTCTATTTTTGTTTGATCGAAGGCGCCGTCAACAAGTAAATCGGTATACTGTAAAAGCTCGTCGGCATAAGGAAGATTTTCCGCCGACAACTCTTCCAGCGTGTATCCAGTGAATGTCATAACCGACAAACCGATTTCTCGACAAAACTTTGCTGTTTCTGAAAGCCCCCTGGCTTGAAGCATAGGTTCGCCGCCAAGGAGCGTTACGCCTTCGATTCCATATTTGTTCTTTGAATCTTCAATTAATGTACAGATTTGTTCGGACTCCACAATTGTCCTGGGAACGAAATCGAGGTAATGCGGATTGCAGCAGCCGGGGCAGCGGCGGAAGCAGCCTTGCACCCAAAGGGCGAACCGTTTGCCTGGCCCCTCTACTTCTGTATTCTCAATATAATCTGCGATGTTAATTTTTGACATGGTTTACTATTCCAAATGAAATGTAAATTCAGGCTTATCTCCTTCCTGGGAAATAATCAATCGTTTGCCTTTCGTGTCGCCATCATAATAGAAAAGGAACATGGAAAGCGGGACGGTGAGCTTTTGCCCCAGTTCGCTCTGGACGCCGCGCCCTCCCATCGATTTATTATGCGAGGAGAGAATTGAGCTCAGAGCTTTTCGCTCGTCGACAAATACAAGGTCTTTAATTTCGTATTTCTCTTTTAACTTCTCTTGAACGGGTTTGATTTTGGATTTGGCAATCGCAAAGAGGAAATCGTCGTTGATAATAAAGTTGAACGGAACGATGTTGTGTCCGATACGATTGAGCAGTTCCGGACGTTTGAGTTCATTCGTGAAATGCTGCTGGACTTTATTGATAAACTCCCTGCGAATATCGTCTTCGTCAATCAGATTTCTGTCTGCGTCTTCATACTGAACTTCCGCCGCGCCAATGTTTGACGTAAATATAATTACCGTTTCTGCGAACGACACAGTATCGCCCTTTCCGTCGGTAAGACGGCCGTCTTCGAGAATTTGGAGAAATTTGTCCAGAATTTTCTGGTGAGCTTTCTCGATTTCATCGAACAGGAGAACGGAGAATGGACGCTTTTTGACGGCGTTGGTCAATTGCCCGCCTTCTTCGTAGCCAACGTATCCGGGAGGGGCGCCAACCAAACGCTGATCGCTGTGTTCGTGGTTGAATTCGGACATGTCAAATCGGATGCACGATTCTTCGTCGCCGAAAAGGAACTCAGCCAGCGATTTGGCAAGTTCTGTTTTGCCGACGCCGGTAGGGCCGACAAAAAACAGCGTCCCTTTGGGCATTCGCTGTCGTTTGCTGTGCTGCACGCCTGAAAGCCCGGTAAAAGCCTGGATAATAATCTGCTTGACTTTGTCTATCGCAAAATCCTGTCCTTTGACTCGTTCTTTAAGCTTCTCGGAAATCGTACGAAGTTTTTCTTTGCTCAAATCCTCCCAAGGGCTTTTCTGTTCGCCGTAGCGGTACAGATTGATGATCTTTTCCGGGGTGATGGGCGACATGTCCGTCTGTTGTGACAAACGCGCCACTTGAATTAAATCGCGAGTGGAGAAACCCTCAGTTGCATCAACAAAATCCTCGAACTTGGATTTAACATACATCGGATTGTCGGTAAAATTCCACTTGGAACTCTCATGATCCAGAAAAGCTTCTCTTTCAGAACGGCTCGGACCTGTAACGGCGATGTCTTTTACGCAGGGATTTCCCTGATAAAAAATGGATGGAATATTGCCTAAACTTGTCGTTATCAATACCAAAAGATTGCTTGGCGCGCTCATTTCCTCTTTATCTTTGAATGCAAGAGGGGCGTTGTTCATGGACTTTGAAAGCATCAAAAGCCGACGGCGATCTTCTTCACTCAACGAGGAATTGGTCGTAAACATATATTGAGACCAATCGAGGATAAACGCAATTTTGGACTGCGACTTATGGGTCAAATAATAATGAACAACCGGCAAAAAATCGTCTATATTAGGCGGAGTCGACCCTTGAGCCGATTGCTGAGTATCCTGTAAATCAATATCGCCCATGTCGTACGCTTGTTGAGAGTTGTTCCCCGTATTGGGCAACATTCCTCTTTGAATATCTTCCCAACGAGCGGGCTTGACGTTTCTTACGCCTTGAAAACTATCCCATAGAATAATATCGTCAAAGCCTCTGGTACGGAGCGTTGAGCATACGATTGACTGAATCGGAACATAGGAATGGTTATTCCTGGGCGATTGATACACGTCCAGAATCTCGCCATGCAGAATAATCGCACGGCGTATTCCTGATTCGCGGCTCAGCGCTTCGACCCATGTCTGTTGTAAACTTGCCATAATACTAAAACCTCGTTATTACTAAAACCTCGTTATTAGCCGTTTGAAGATGATTTCGCTCCGCCTCCAGACGGATTCTCTTTTGAACCTTTTTGAATCCTGTCCGGGTTAGACCATCGGACGTTTTCGGAGCTGAGTTTTACTCCGTAACATTCATCAAGCGCCTTGGTTACTTCATCAATGTCTTCCCGGCACTTTTGTCCTTCATAATTGTCAAACTTGTAGGTCAGTCCGCCGTCCAGCTTTACAGTAAACACTGCTTGTTGACCAGCGGGTTTTTGCGCTCGAAGAACGACAAGGTCTCCATCGACCTGCGGATGATTGACAATAAACCCAGCCTTTTTAAGAGATTGGTGAATGCTAAAGACAACCTGACGACGGATGGTTTCGTCTGCGATTTCGCCATCCACCTTGTCAGATTCTTCGGTCAATTTTTCCTGCAATTCGCTTTCCGACATTGTCTCGATTTTCTCTTTCAAGCGATCCAGATTCTTCACCGATTCCTCAACGGCTTCTGGATTGCTGTCCTTGTCTTGTTCGAGATTGTGTTTCATTTGATCAATGAAATCCTGGCAGGCTTTGCGGCGAATCTCTTCTTCCTGGCGTCTTTCTTCTTCTTCCAGACGTCGTCTTTCTTCTTCCTGACGTCTTTTTTCTTCTACCAGGCGTCTTTCTTCTTCTTCCTGACGTCTTTTTTCTTCTACCAGGCGCCTTTCTTCTTCGTCCTGACGTCTTTTTTCTTCTACCAGGCGTCTTACTTCTTCTTCCTGACGTCTTTTTTCTTCTATCAGGCGTCTTTCTTCTTCTTCCTGACGTCTCGCCTCTTCCAGCTTTTCTTGCCACTCTTTGCGTTCGGCATTCCTTTTGGCTTTACGGGCAAGCGGGATGAGACCATGAACAGACTGACCAACCTCAAGAGACAAATCTCTTGCCGCCTCAACGTTATCACTGTCAAGAAGACTTCCGATTCGTTGAAGTTTCTGGGTGATTTCATCAAACTCCTGCTTGACAAACACATCCAAACCCTGCCTTTTTACGTCATTAAGAATGTTTTCAAATTGCGCGCGAAAACGCAAGACGTTATTAGTAACACGTTCAAAATACGCAGCCCGGTTGGCTTCGCGACGAGCTTGACGCTCCAGATACGCACGATGATTGGCTTCGCGACGAGCCTGACGTTCCAGATACGCACGATGATTGGCTTCGCGACGAGCCTGGCGTTCCAAATACGCCTGATGTGACTGATATGACCAACTGAAAAAAGCGTCTCTACTCATAGGAAATCCTTTCTGTGTAGTGAAGATTGAAAAAAAACAATTACCCATGACAAATCATAACGCAATTGACTTCATATGACACATGAAATCAATCCTGATTTGTCATAAAAAACGATTCAATGCGATGACTGCAATACAAAAAATCTTGATTGTATTACACGCATTAACAGACTAAAGCCAGAAATTATGCCAAAATAACAATAACAATTTTGGAATAATAGCTATGGCTTAGCAAACGTTTTGAAACTTTACAAAATGTTTCCGAGATTTTAAGAAAGTTCTTAAAATCTCTTTGTAAAGTTCTGATTAAAAGCATTTACATAAGAAACGGAAAAAAAACCACTCACGTAATGCTTTTACGATAACTGTTTTTAAAGATTTAAGAAAATCTTTTAGGATTAGAATTATTTATTATGTAAATTCCATTCAAAATTCCAAACCATTTTGTTTTCTAAGTACAAAAGGCATTGGAAAATGAACGGACTAAATAATCCATTTCTTTTTTTCCATCTCTCTCTTGATTTTGGAGGCGGAAAAATCATTATTAGAGCAATAAAATGCTCCAATAATTTTTTGATTGGAACAAATCCGTTTCAGATTGTATGTTGCCAGTATAGCGCCATTAAAATTTATTTCAAGTACCTGCTTTAAGTTTTTTTTAAAAATTTTTCAAATTTTTTCTTTAAGAGTTCATCTGCTATAACCACGCTGCGGCGGCTATAATTGGAATAATTTTATACTATATTATATTAGTATAAATTAGTTCTTCAATATGCCTTCATTCGTTTTCGCCATACATTATATAATTATATAATAGACGTTCAGTATAATAGACGTTCGGGGACACTCATCTGCTGCATTAGATATCATGGACCTGCATCTACACAACGCTCTCGCCATTATCAAATAATTTCAACGCCGTTGATCATGACGCCATTACAGTATTTCCAGGACAAACCAAATGTGAGCCAAAATTGAATGAGAACGGAATGATAAATTCCAAATTCAAATAAAAAAGATGTAACAGGATAGGGGCAGAGGGACTTGAACAAGACGCTACAGACCCGCAAAAACAAGGGCTTTTCGATAACGCCGATAATGCAGCCCCCCAGTTTTGCCCCCAGGTTAATTTTTATGAGCAGATTTTGACCCTGTTCGACCGGTTGACGCCAGACCAACAAGCCGCCCTATTGGAAACCTTACAAGGACGGATTCAGAGCGCGGCGGGAATATCCCGCTAAATGCTCTATTTGCCGATTCTGGGCGCTTGTAGGGTTTGGGCGCCTGTTCATCGGTTGTTTTATTACAAGCCCTATTCTTAACAAAAGGGTATTATCATGAAAAGAACAGAAACAAAAAAACGGCGGGAAGCCGCCAGGGCGTCGCAGGCAATCAAGAGCTTGCGAAAACTGAAATTCATGCTATCGCTTGTAGAGGAATGTAATTCTGACCCCGAGGAAATGGAGTTTTCAGAGCTTGACGCAGGGAAAGACACTATCGGCGATAAAGTGGACGGCGTTGTAATGCCGGCGATTCAGTGTTTGATGGAAACCTATCTTGAAATTGTAGGAGAATTTGAAACGGTTCTTCCATACGTTGAAGCCGTCTTGAAAAATTCCAAACGCTGAATGACTTGACGCAGCGGCGGAAATGAGCCGCCAGGATTCGCCAGGCGCGATTCTGGGGCGGGTTTGGTTCGACCCGTCCGATTTATCGCCAGTAAACAACAAGCCCCCACGTGAAAGCGCTGGGGGCTTTTCTCTGGAATCCTCAAAGACGATGAAAGCCGCCGGCGCCGATGGGAGCAGGAACGGGAACAGAGCCGGCGGCGGTTCATCAGTACCGCCGGCGCGATTCGCTGGAACAGACCCGGCGCGAGCCGGCGGGCGGCGGTTCGTTCATGCAGCCGGATTCAGGCGCAGCGGGGATAATGTTAAAATAGATAAAAATATTCATAATTCATAATTCATTTATATGGGGAATTATGATTATTTATGAAAAAGCCGTTTTGTGAACACGTCGCAGCCGTCCGACAATCGGAACAGGAAGCCGCGCCGGTTCCGGGCGCCGGTTTGGTTTGGTTCGTTGTTTACCCCTACAGCCGCGCAGCGCTTGATTCTACAGCCGGATTATTCCAGGGCGATTATTCACTAAAAGCCCTACGGCGCCCCGCTGGGGGCTTTTCCGTTGACGTCGCAGACGTCCGACCGGCGGCGGCAATCATGCAGCGGAACAGAGCCAGCGCGATTCGCTCTATTTGGTTCATCAGTTCATCGACCGCGAGCGCAGCGGAACAGACCCGCCGGCGGTTCATCAGTACCAGGGCGGCGCCGGTTCCGTCTGTTCTATCCAGGGCGCAGCCGTCCGACCGCCGGAACGGACGCTGAAGCCGGTTCCGGGTTCCAGGTTCCGACCGCCGGCGAAATAATAATTCTTGAAAGCCCCGCCCCGTCTTGAACTACCTAACAGGGAGAGCAAAATTTTATATTTTAGATAGAAAGTTGTATTTTTTAATAATTCCCGCTGATGGGGGGCGGGTTTGAACTACCTAACAGGGAGGGCGGAAAGCCAATATTTACAGCCCGATTTTTTCTTTTTTACTAACAGCATGGGGGGGCTTTATTAGATTTTGACGATGGTATAATAAAATCAAATTCATTCGCCAGGGAATAGCTACCCCGTCTGATTCTTGCGCTGGAATCCCTCATTTTCCACGCGCAGGAATCAGGGCGATTCTTCCTTTTTTAATGGGGGTTCTTAAATGAAAAATCAATGTATCAAATGGGCTGAAAGAGACGATTTAGAATGTGCCTACTTGGTTGTTACATGGGAACATTTTTACAAACGGGTTATAAACGATGAAGGCGATACAGAATCCTATCAAGTATCGAACGATTTTATCTACATTCTGGGCAAAGTTCCCAATGAGTATTTTGATAAAATCATTGATAGAGCATGGGAAAAAATTGCGAGCAGTTTTATTTCCAATATTGAAATTAAAACGGAATCTCAAATTTGCCGTAATGACAAAGAAAAAGCATTGCGAGATTATGACCGCCGGAACGCTGAAAGCGATTATTTGACGGTTTTGGAGACCGTCCAATATTATCAAAACCAGGATTATCAGATTTGCACGTACCATAACAAGGTTTTGGACGAAATATCGGCGCGCACGTCCACGGCGTCGCAGCCAAACCAGGAAGCGCAGCCAAACCAGGAACAGACGGACGCAGCGGAACAGACGCAGGCGACAAACCAGGCGCAGCCGCGAGCAGTTCGATCGAAAAAGAGCAGCCCCAAACAGACGCGAGCCGGCGGCGGTTCATCAGAGCAGCCAAAGCGGAAATATTTCAAATTTCCAAAAGATAAAAAAGAGCAGATTGATTTTCTCTGTAGTATCCTACGGGATTTAAGGGACGGTTTAGAACAAGGCGTAATATCTGATGAATACGGATTTGATGAAACACTATGGACTAAACCAGGCAAAAAAAAGGGGCTGGGGCAATACTTACCAAAACTAAAAGAGCGCGCCTTATTATATGCACGCGATAATAAAGAACGATTGAAGCAGCGCGCCAATAAAGGAGACTGTTTAGACTTTGATGACCCGATAGAAAACGCAGATTGGCTTTTTTGCGCGGCGCTCTTAAATGAACTCCATGAAACGGAACTTGACCCTAAAAAGGATATTAATCGGCGCGAGGTTCCAATGGGGCAATATACCGACCGGGGAACATGGGAATAAGAAAGTTGAAAACCAAACTTTCATATTAAACTTAAAAATCCGATTATTTTTTTGAGAATTTTTGAAAATCTTTTAAGCCCCAGTTTTAGGGGCTTTTCTCTTTTTTGAAGGTATTCTTTCCAGGAATACCCCAATATTCATATCGTTTCAAGTGAAACATTCTTATTCATTTTCTTATCGTTCCTACTTCTATACAGGAAGCCTTGCTAATGGTTACAGGGCAAAACGAAAAAACTCTTTTTCAAAGGATAAATTGCAATGACCCGTTTATTAAACAAGAAGCAAGCCGCTGAATATTTGAACGTATCGCAGCGCACGATTGACTATTTCCGCGAGCGCGGAAACCTCCCCTTCCATGTAATCGGCGGAAAGCTGGTTCGTTTCCGCGCAGATGAACTTGAACGCTGGGCTACTGGGCGCAGTTCCGACACCGACAGCAACAAGGAGGAAACGAAATGACCGACCAAAAGACCAACACGCAAAAGACCGACACGCAAAAGACCAACACCCCAAAAACCGACACCCAAAAGACCGCGCCCAAAAAGACCGCCAGGAAACCTTCTGAACGGCGCCTGACACCTGAAGCGCAGCTGATGATTTTTCGGAACATTGAAAGCAAGTTCTACGGTTCCACCGCTGATTTGTTTGATGGAGTTTTGGTTTATCTGAAATGCGTTATTCAAAACATGCGAGCAAACCAGGCACGGGACACATTATCGGCAATTTCCCGCGCTCTGGAAGCATACGTTGAAGGCAAAAACGGAATCAAAATTCTCCTTTCAAAAACCGTTGAAAGCGCCAGGGCGGAATTTGAAGCGGAACTCAAAGGGGAAAGCGATTTGCAAAACGTACGGAATTTTCTTGACCGTAATTCAAAATAAAGTTCCACGTTGTAACAAAAAAGCCGCCAAAGGCACGCGAGCCAATGGCGGCAAATGATTTGAATTTTGCAGACGGTTCTATTATACCGCTTGAGCCGTCTTTGTCAAGTATTTTCTGTTCTTTTTCATGGATATAACCAAAGACGTCGAAATGCTGATGGCGGAAAACGCGCAGCGTTATGAACGCGAGCAAGCCTTCCTTCAGGCGCGGCGCGATGGGCGATTATTCGTCAATGCGCCAGCCGGTTATTTATCGGAACGGTTCGACAATCCGTATCGGCGCGAGGATTTGGCGCGCCTATGGGCTTACAGTCCGACCGACCGACAAAGCCGGCGCCGGCGTCTGAATTGGTTACAGAATGAACGCTGGGAAACCGGCGTCTACTGGGGCTACCGGGTTATTATCTTTTTCAAATATGAAGATGGAGATTTTGCCGGAATGACCCTTTATCGGCTGGATTCGCTACCGTTTCCAGGGCTGAAGTCTGAAGGAACAGAAACGCTTGAACTTGACCCTGAAGGAAATCAAATATTGATTATCGACCCATTACCAGGCGCCTTGACTTATGACAAGGCGGCGTTTTGGCGCGGGTTCGACTTCATGCGAGAACATCACGGACGGACGCCAAAGGAAGTAGAAGCCGCCAAACATCGGCGCGAGCAGATTCTCAAAGAGTACCAGGCGCAGCGCAAACAAAAACACACTATACAAGGAAACCAACACAATGAAAAACAATAACAACGATTCGTATAATGACCCGCCGGAAATTCAAGACGCTCTTGACAAAGTAAGCGCGAGGGCGGCGGGATACCTTAAAAAACCTTCAGAGAAAGAGCTTGATGAAGTATTCGGCGTTGACGAACAAGACCCGCCAGAGCCGGCGCAGACGTCGCAGACGAACGCGCAGCCGTCGCAGCCGTCGCAGCCGTCGCAGCGGGCAAAGACGAACGCGCAGCGGGCGCCGGCGTCTGAAGGAGACAGCCCACACGCCGGCGGTTCGATGAAGCAGCGGGCGCGAGAAAGCCAAAAGCAGCGCGAGGAATGCAGCCGGCGTCCGATTGCTTATGATGGCTACGGAAATATTATCTACGGCAATACGCCAGCGCCGGCGCCTGAAGCCGTTGACGATGAAAAGCCGCTACTATTGCCGATACTCAAACGCGCCGACCAAATACCAGACAAGCCGATTAATTTTCTCTGGAAAGACCGCTTTTCTTATCAATTCGGACTTCTTGCAGGGCGTCAAGGGCTGGGGAAATCAATGTTCGTCTGTTATATGGCGGCGCAGATAACAAACGCCGGCGTCGATCGATGGGACGATGGCGCCCCATGCCCTACAGGTTCCGTTATTTTCTTCACGCCAGAGGGCGGGGAATATCTCACAAAACAACGTATTCGGAACATGGGCGGCAATTTTGAAAACCTTTTCTTTTATTCTGGATTAGGGCAGGGACGCTTGCGCCCTGACAATAAAACGATAGATACCGATATTGCCCCGGTTGTTAGCGATATACAGAATTTGACGCAGATGATAGACGCAGCGGAAAAAAAGGTTCATCTAATCATTATCGACCCAATAACGGACTTCATGGGCGATACTAAACAAAATGACAATGCTGAAGTTACGCGAGCCTTGCGCGGTTTGGATTATTTAGCCGTTGAAAAAAACATCTGTATTATCGGCGTTAAACACCTGAATAAAACCGCCAATACATCGGCGGCGGTTTATAGTGTAGGAGGGGCGGGCGCTTTTACTAGCAAGCCCCGGTTCGTCTACCTGCTTGACCAACACCCTGAAAGCCGCAAGGCGGAATTGATGGGCGGTTCATCGACAGAAAAAAACCTTTTATTGGTTCCCGCAAAACAGAATGACTTCATTATTAAAAACTCTATTGAATTTTATCTTTCAGGGGGAGAGGATAATTTTCACGTTGAAATTACCGACCTTTCAGGCGATTGGACGGGCGATTCTCTCCAATATGAATTGGCGCAGATAAACGGCGCCACTTCCAAAGGAAGGGGCAGACCGGCGAACGATGAACGGAACGCCAAAATTGAAGAAATGATTCAGAATAACGCAAGCAATGAAGAAATAATCAAGGAAACCGGCGCCAGCCTAAGCACGATTCGCAGAGCAAGAAAAAAGATTGAAGCGGATATACTTTCAGAAAATATCTTGAACTGGGGCGGGAACGATGAACAGGAAGAAACTACTTCCTGAATGATAAAATAGGGGCTTTTAACCATAATTCTTTCTGAAATGTTCATAACTCCCTACATTATGGAATTATGAATTATGAACATTTTTACTCATTTTAACATTTTGAGAAAAATTTTGTTTTTGCGTCTTGCTAGGGCTTGCGCAAAATTTCAAAGTTAATATAATGTAATTCACGATAATTCAAACAAAGGAGAAAACACGATGGCAAAACAAAAGAAAGACACAAAGGCAAAAGCAAGAAAAAATTCATACCGCTTGCGATTCTCTATCGGCGATAAACGACCGGAATTTACAGCCCATACAGAGGCAGAAGTAAATTCTATTAACCTTCACGTCCCGCGCCTTATCCGTTCCAGGCGCAGCGGCGTCCCTTGTTTGGATTCAGAGGAATGGGCGCAAACAAGACCCAAAGGCGCCTTGCGAGACTTCCTTATTCGCTGGGGCTTGTTAGAGGATACCACCGAAAACGAACACACAATCGGCGATATTTGCGCCCACTTCCAAAAGAAAAACGTAAAGCCGGGAACGCTCTTGACGTTCAAACAGATTGAACAAAACCTGAAAGCCTTTTTCGGCGCTGATAAACGCTTGCGCGATATTCGACCGGTTGACGCTACCGACTTTGAAAACTTCCTCTACACGGCGGCGCGAGCCGATGGAAAAGGCGGGCTGGGAAAAGCCACGGTTAAAAAACGGATTCAGAGAGCAAAACAATTTTTCCTTGAAGCGCGGCGCCTTCACTGGATAACCGATAATCCGTTTGACGCAGTACACGGCGGAAACCTTGCAAACCCGAAAAAATGGTTGTATATCCCGCGAGATATTGTTTTGGAAGTGATGGCAAATACTCCTGATTTAGAGATTAGAGCCAAAATAGCATTATGCCGATTTGCTGGGGCGCGGGGAGAGAGCGAATTCAGACCGCTGGAATGGAACGCAGACTGGATTAGATGGAGCGCAGACGGCAAACAAGGCACGGTTCGACTTCATCGACCAAAAGTAGAGGATAAAGGATTTGAAGATACAATTATCCCGATGGATACCGAGCTTGAAGGAGCCTTGCGCGATTTATTCGACAGCGCGGCGCCGGGGACTGTAAAGGTATTCACACCGAGAAAGAACGCTGGGAAACCTATTAAAGACCAATTCACGCGGAACGGATTTGATATTCGCACGCCTTACAATTTGCGGCGCAGCTATTGCCGGGATTTGATGGAATCCGGTATTGACCCACGGACTTATGAATATTATGCAGGGCACACTTTAGCGGTTGCTCTGAAGCATTACCAGAGCTGGGACGAATTGAGAGCGCAGAAAGCCGCCCTTCAAATTCTGGAAGCGTTGAAGGGTTCCGTCTTGAACGGAACAAGCCCCCAGTTTTGCCCCCAGTTGCCCCCCAAAACAGCCCCCAGCAACATTTCACAGTGTAAAGCAACACCAAACGAAAAAAGCCGTTTGAGCCTTGAAAATAGGACTTATCGCAAAATAAAAGAAGCCCCCGCTAAATATTGCAAAGGGGCTTTGATAGGGGCAGAGGGATTCGAACCCCCAACCAAGGGATTATGAGTCCCCTGCTCTAACCGTTGAGCTATGCCCCTGTGGCATTCAGATTTTCTTTAATTATAACGACAGAACAAAATCTGTCAAGGAGAGCAAAAAAGAGAAATTATCTCGTTTTTATAAATCGAGAAGCGAGAACGATTTTTCAACCGTTACTCGCTTCTCACTCACGCTTAGCTTGTCGCTATGATTACATTTGATCCTGGTACACCTGAGTGCTTTCCTCTTTTGTGACAGGCGAAGAAAGTTCGTCGCTGACAACCGACAGTTTCAAGCGCTGGTCGCCCGGATTAACCGCTTTGACGAGAATCTTGAATCGGATTTCCGCCTTGGGCGGGAGCTGCGGCGCAGGGTCAAAGACAACAGTATTGTTCGGACCCATGCGGTAACTGGTCGGAGCTTCCGCGTTGAGGAATTCCATTCCCGCCGGGATCTGGGCGCTGACGCGAACGTTCTGCGCCGCCTTGGTTCCCTGATTGACGACGTTGATGTTATACGTCGTCTTTTCTCCAATCAGAACCGGGTCGCTCGTATCGCTCAGCTGCGTCAACAGAGCCGCCATGCCTTCTACCAGACATTCTTTCTGACCGTTGTCGGCAATGCCTTTGTCAGCTGTCGCCTGATAGACCAGCGTTTGCTGTCCGATTTGAGTCGGGACGACAACCAGTTCGACGTCGCCGGAATCGTTGGCAGGCAACTCTTCCAGCAGCCAGCGAACGGTTCTCGTCTGACGATCGTAGACGCCGCTGTTGTTCGCTCTGACGAATTCCAGACCGTTGGGAAGCTGAACTCGCATGGCAACGTGCGTTGCAGAAGCCGTGCCGGGGTTGGAAATAGCAAGTTTATACGAACCTTCCCGTTCGAGGAATCGGCGAGTCGGTCCTTGCACCGTCATTTTCAATTGCGGGGCGATAACTTCCATATCAAACCGGCTTTCGGCGTTGAGTCCCGGGTCGGCGGTCGCAGTAAGCGAGTTGACGAATTTACCAGCTCGAATCGCGGTCATAGTCAGATTAATCGTTCTCGTTTCGTTCGGTTTCAAATCTCCAACGTTATAGGTCAAAACGGAGTCTTTCGCTTCGTGCTGCAATTGCGGTGGAACGTTTTCCGTCAAAACAACGTTTTTCGCCGTTCCTGTTCCGGGGTTGGAAAGAACAATCGTCAGTTCGGTCGTATTGCCGATGCCAATCTGTTTAACGCCCTGAGTCTGAAGAGCCAACTGCGGTTTGGCAACGACGCCCTCTCCGCTGGCGGCGGTCTGGAATGCAACCTGAGCGACGCTGCCCATGCGTCCTTCTTCAAGCGGCATGATTTCCATGCTGACGGTTACCTGTTTTCCTGGAGGAATATCGCCAACTTTCCAGACCAATTCCCCATTGAAGCCTTTAACGGCAGGCGGATTGGTTTCGATCAACTGCGATCCTTTGGGAAGCAAATCCTTGATTTCCACGTTGACGGCAATCGTCTGACCAATATTTTTTACGACTGTTTTCCAAACCGCGCTCTGTCCGACAAGCAGTTCCTTTGGAGGAATCTTTTCGACGACGATTTGCGGCGCTTGAGATCCATTGAGAACTTTCGCGCCCGGTTCGCCGGTTCCAGTTGAAAACGCCGCTGGAGCGTTCTGCTGCACCGCCGAAGAGCTGGGACCCTCGATAATCGGCAGTGAATCGACGTTATTGAACTCGCGCGGCTCGCCAGTATTCATAGACGGCGCGCTGGGAGGCGTCAATGGCGCGCTGGCTTCCGGAACAGCGGGTTCTGGAACGGCGGGAGCGCTAAGTTCCATATTCGGTTCCAGCGCCGGCATAGCGGGAACGCTCGGATCTTCCAATGCGGGAGGAGGAGTCAGGGCTTCCGCAGCCGGGGCGTCCGGCAAAGACGGCGGAGTCAAATTCAGCTCGGCGGGTTCTTTAGGAGCGGAAACTTCCGGTACGGAAGGAGCTGGAGGCAGTTCCATTTCCGCTGTCGTACGCTGAATAGGCGTTCTTGACGGCTGTCCGGCAGCGTACGGCAACGGTCGACGAGCGGACGAAGGAGCTCTACTGGGAGCTGCAGATTGAGGAGCTGCGTAGACGTGAGTCGTTGTTCGACGGGTCTGAACGCCCGGCGGCGTCAACGGAATGGCGTTTTGGGCCAAAACGCTGTTACAAATCAATAACGACAGCGTTGTCAAAGCTAACGTAAAAAGCGTGGATTTGTTCATGTTTACATATTCCTTTCAAAACAATTAGCAATGAGTAATCCGCAATTGAGATAGCTTCGCGCTATCTGTCAACTGGCAAATCCGTGGAAACATAGCAAATTTTAAATTTCTTGTAAAGAGCGATTTATTTTATCATTTTTTCTTGTCCCCCTCTTGCATTTAATTTTAAACTGGGGTATATTGGTAAATAATGCAGATTTAGACTGCGGGAATATTTAAACAGTCCGAATTTTAATTATGAACCGCATGTCATAAATTTAATTATTGTATTGTTATATTTTGTATATTCGTTTAGTACAGGAGAACATCCATGAATTTCAATCGCCGCGATATTTTACGTCTTGGGCTGGGATCGGTGATCATGTCCGCCGCCAGCGCCGCCCCGTTTGCCTTTGCCGAAGACGGAACAAAAAAGATTCCCGTTTGCCTCCAGATGTGGAGCGTCCGCAATGATTTCAAAGCCAATCCAGCTAAAGTTCTGGAAGCCATCGCCAAAATGGGTTACGATGGCGTCGAATACGCTCACATGTACCCGCTGCCGATTAAAGAGTTGGCGAAACTGCAAAAAGACTTCGGTCTGACCTGCACCGGCTCGCACCTCGGACGCAACGACGTCGAAGACCCGGACACGCTCAAACGCAACATCGAAAACCACCAGATTCTCGGCGGCAAGTTCATTCTTTGCGCCTGGATGAGAAACGATACGGAAGCCGACTGGATTAAAGCCGCTGAGAACTTCTCCAAGTCCGCGGAAATCGCCAAAGAAGCTGGCATGTACGTTGGCTATCACGCTCACGCTCACGACTTCAACAAGCTGCCTAACGGCTTGACAACGTGGGAAATCTTCGCTGACCACTCTTCCAACGACGTTCAGCTCCAGATGGACACCAGCAACTGCCCGGACAATCCCTATTACTTCATGGAAAAGTATCCGGGTCGTTGCAAAACCGTCCACATGAAAGAAAAAGACCTCAAGATTATCGGCGAAGGCACGATCGACTTCAAACGGGTCATTGAATTCTGTGAGACCAAAGGCGGCGTCGAAAACTACACGATCGAATTCGAGGGCAAAAACCCGATGGTAAGCGTCGATCTGTGCAAACAAGCATTCGAGAAGATTCGAAATAGTAAATAATTTTCAATTTTAACTACAGAAATTGCGTCGTTAACCTCTTTTCGACGCAATTTCTTGTTTTTTTATAAAAAAATGAACGTGTTTTTATGAAATCATTATAACTTCTATTTTTTGTAAACCTCAATCTGCTATTATCTTATATCCAAATAATCTACATTTATTTTAAGTTTTTTTAATCTTATTTTGGTTGTACTCCCTAGACACTATTTTTTAGTTCGCTATAATGCGAGTATTAAAAAAGATATTTAACACTTCATTTACATCAAATATGAAAGCCACAAATTCATAAATTTTTACAATTACAGAATTTGCTTACAGGCGTTTTCATTTTGAATGTCAGTTATAGGATTTTCGCCATATTTTATTTGATAAAATATGGTTGAAAGATCCTTGCGTCCCAAAATTTAAAGTGGCAACCCTTTAAAAAGTTTTTTAGTTGATTTATTATGCCTGAAATGTATATTACTTCGGCTGGTATGAGAATCATCAACCTTTTGGTTGGCCAGCCCCCGCTTGCAATTGCGGAAATGATCGATAATCTGAATGTTACTCGAACTGCTATTACCGAGCAGCTTTCAGAGCTTATTGAAGCAGGTTATGTTGAAAGAACAGTAGAAAAGTTGTCCTCGCGCGGTCGTCCTCGCCACCGCTACGGCATTACCGACCTCGCCCTGACTGCGTTGTTCCCTGGAGCCACCGGCGTTGTTGTTCCGTCTATCTGGAAACATATCGAACAGAATTGCGGTCTCCAAATGGCAGAAAAGATTCAGGATTTGGTCGCGGCTGACCTTGCTCTGAAATTCAAGAAAATCGTTGACGGCGAAACGTTGGAAGAACGTCTGCAGCAATTCGTCGACGGCTTGGCAGACAAAAAAGTCGTTGCGTTCACTCGCGTTGGATCCAACGGCAAAACCGAACTCGTTTGGAAAACCAATCCGTTTATCGGCATGCAGGACGGCACGGATCGCTATAACAAGATTGCAACCAAAATGGTCAGTTTGGTCCTTCATGCAGACGTCAAAATGACTTCTTCCCGCATGGGCGGAAACTTCTGCGACGTTTTTGAAATTCAATAAACAACATCGTTTAATATGTAACAGTTCATCAGGATTTAGCCTCTCAACGTCAGACGCTAAATCCTGATTTTTAATAGACGCCTCGCTTTTAATCTTTTACTGCGTAGTTAAGCATGAAACATAGAATTGGTTTTGCTGTCGGCGGGGCTGTTATTCTGGCAATTGTCCTAATTTTTTTTGGGAAAAATATTTACACCTGGGCTGTCCCGCTGCCGGAAGGAATTCAACCGCAATACGTTGGGTCTCAGGCTTGCGCTGAATGTCATGACTTCTTTATGAAACGCTGGAGCCTGTCGTATCACGCCGAGTCCATGAACCACGCAACGGATAAGTCCGTCTTGGGCGACTTTTCCTCCCAGAAGCTGGAACATTCAGAGGAGACGTCGGAATTCTTTAAGGAAGACGGCAAATACTGGGTCAGTATCCAATCAAACGGGAAAACAAACCGGTATGAAATCAAGTACGTTTTGGGCGTTTTTCCTCTTCAGGAATATTTAGTCGAAGTAGAAGACGGTAAAATTCAATGCTTGCCGTGGGCGTGGGACGTAGCCGGGAAAAAGTGGTATCACCTCTATGCAGACGACGCTCAGACGTCTACGGAAGGGGACGTTCTGCATTGGCGTCAGCCGGCGCAAAACTGGAACTACATGTGCGCCTCGTGCCACGTAACCAATCTCAAGCGCAACTTTGACTTTGCAACAAAGACCTATCACACGACATTTACCGACATCAACAACGGCTGCGAGTCCTGTCACGGACCGGGCAGCGTCCATATTCAGATTGCTCAAAGAAACGGCGGCAAGCGCGCATACGATCGCCGATACGGCTGCGGGTTGTTTACGTTCCGCGGCGCATCCGGGCAGACGTCAACCGACGCCTGCGCTATATGTCACGCCCGGCGATTGGAAATATACCCGGACTGGGCGCCGGGATCGAAATTCTGCGACAACTTTTATCCGGAACTGCTCGACTCGGACGCCTATTATCCAGACGGTCAGATTAAAGAAGAGGACTTTGAATACACGTCGTTTTTACAGAGCAAATTCTACGCCCAAGGCGGTTCGTGCGTCGACTGTCATGACGCATTTATTGCCCGCATTCCCGCCAATCAACAGGACGGATTCCAACCCAAGCCGGTCAGCCAGATGTGCGCCCGGTGTCATGACGACGTAAAGTACAATTCCCCAACACACCATTTCCATACCGCTGACGCCAACTCGCCGGGAACCCGCTGCGAAGACTGCCACATGCCGGCGGTTACGTATATGGCTTTGGACAACCGGCGCGATCATTCCATGTCTGTTCCGCGTCCTCAGCTAACGGCGGATTTGGGCGTTCCCAATGCGTGCAACTCCTGTCATAACGACGTCTCCAAAGGGGAAACGCCTCAATGGGCACAGGTGAAAATTGACCAATGGTACGGAAAACAGGACTACTCTCGTCATTTTGCCTACGCTATTGCCGCTGGACGACGCGGTCGCGACAATCAAGAGGCAAGCAAGATCGCGGAAACTCAAAAGCGGTTGGCGGAGCTTGTCAAGCATGATTCAAAAGACGAGTTCGTTCCCGACATTGTTCGCGCTTCTGCGGCGGCTCTGCTTGCCAATTTCGACGGCGCGAGCGTGAAAAACGCTCTTTTTGCCGGTCTGAAAGACGAATCCGAACTGGTCAGGACGGCGTCCGCCCGGGCGCTGGAATACAAATTCCAGGATGATAAAGAGCGTCAACGCCGTCTGGAACCGCTTCTGGAAGACCCCGTTCGATCCGTTCGCATGGAAGCGGCCCGGCAGCTGTCTCAGGTTTTCGTTTACGACAAATCGAAAAATCGTCCATTTGACAAGGCGATGGCAGAATACATCCGTTCTCAGGAAAACCTCAACGACCAGAGCGCGTCGTATCTCAATCTGGGCGTTCTGGAAGAAAACTGGAGACGCCTTCCTGAAGCCGCCAATCGGTACCGTCAGTCCCTGGAACTCGACAAAAACTTCTATCCCGGACGCAACAATCTGGCGATGGTTCTGTATCGTCAAGGGAAAAAAGCCGAAGCGGAAAAGGAATTCAAAACGCTCACTCAAACTCATCCCAACGACGCTCAGGCGTGGTATTCCCTCGGGTTGCTCGTTGCGGAAGACAAAACCCGCCTCAAAGAAGCCGTTCAATATCTGGAAAAAGCCGTTGAACTCAATCCGAACTCCAAACACATGAGACGCAATCTGGAACAGGCGAGAAAGGCAATAGGCAGTAGGCAATAGTTTTTAGTGCTTAGTGCTTAGTGCTTAGTGCTTAGGACGCAAGCGTTACTCTCACTATGCACTAGGCGCTATGCACTAGGCACTTCTATACTCTCGCAACTTTTATATTACCAATTCTTGACAAATTTCTCATTACAATCGCTACAATCGTTAAAGTTTAACATTTTGACGGACGATTCTATCTATAAGCGCCATAGCGTTTGGAAACGGAATATCTATTGAGTGGCAAGAGACGAGAGGAGAGAATACGCAAAGAGTTCACAAATTTCTCTCGCAACTCGCTACTCGCAACTCGCTACTAAAAAATGGAAACGGACAAGAAACTGTCAATAAGGAAATGCAGTTTGACTATTGCAGCTATATCAGCGCTGCTAATAGCTATAACAGGCTGCACTCCGCAAAAGTATATTTTCAGCGCAGACCGAGATGCGTTATGCCTGATCGAAAACACAAGTCAGGATGAACGGTGGTTAATTACAGACTATCGTTTTCTGCCTGACCCGGACTCTCGTCTGTACATGAATTATTATCAGGAAACGCCTTGTCAGCCGCAGGACGACCCGGCTTCTCATGAATATATGAAATGCGTCAACGGGTATCGCGGATGGAACGGCTGGGACAAATACGGTTACGAAACAACAACCGATTCCCGCAACTGGCTGAATTACATGGAGTCGGAAAACGGGGTCGTTGTTATTGACCGCGTCAAAGCGGTCGAGCTGGCCTTGAAACATTCCCGGGATTATCAAACAGCGCGGGAGAATCTGTATTTATGCGCCTTGAGCGTGACAGAGCAGCGTTTTAATCTGGAAGTTCAGCCGTACTATTCCATCTCGTCGACAACCAGAACGGATTTTGACGGCTATAATACTCAAACGCTTGACCAGGGTTTAGGGTTCCGAAAGGCGACAGCCGCTGGCGGTACGATCTTAGCAGAACTGGCAAACAACATCGTCTGGACGTTTGGATCAGACGGTTCCAGTCACGTTGGAACAACGCTCTTTTCCTATTCGCTGGTTAAGCCGCTGCTACAGTACGCCGGGCGCGCATACGCTCTGGAAAATCTGACTCAGGCAGAACGAAACCTGCTGGCGAACGTTCGGCGAATGGAACAGTTCCGACAAGGCTTCTATATGTCTGTTGTAATCGGAAACGGCTCCCTTGCAACGCCATCGTCCGGCGCGGTTGGAATCAGCTCCGGTCGAATTTCCTTCGGGTCTGTCGGCGGATTTTATGGGTTGCTGCGAAGTCAAATGGAACTTGTCAACCAGCGCTCCAACGTCGATTCGCTCAAAGATTCTCTGGATCGTATGCAGGCAAACTGCGACGCCAACCGAATTACAAGCTATCAGGTTGACCAAACCCGGCAATCGCTGTACCGTTCGCAGCTCAACCTGCTTACGCAGCAAAACGCCTATCAAAACGCCGTCGACCAGTTCAAAATAACGCTCGGTTTGCCGCCGGAACTGCATGTTGAAATACGCGACCCGCTTTTGGATTCGTTTGAATTGATAGCGGAAGATCTCAAAGCGCTTCAAAAACGAACGGAGCAAACGGTTGTCGACATCCGATCCGGCGCCTTGAAAGGGGCGGATTTACAAAATCGCATCAACGCTCTGGTTAAAGAAACGAGGGAACAAACGAATATTGTTCGCAACGACGTTCAAGCGCTGCTGGACATGTCTCCCAAACGGCGAGAAACGCTGGATCAATGGGCGTCGCAAAAAGAACGCTGGGGCGAACAGATGGACTTGAGCATCTTCGACTCCACTCTGTTTGACAAACGGGTGGAAAACATCGTTCGTGACGCCAAAGCTACATTCCAGCTGGAGGAAAAATATTCAAAAGAGCTTCAAGCCGTCTCGTCGCAAATCAAGGGAAACGAAATTCCTGACGACGTTGACGATATGATTTACGCTTACAACGGCGTTCTTCTGGAACTGATTCTGGTTCAGGGGCGCGCCCGACTCGATTCCATTACCTTGGAACCAATTTACATGGACCCGGAATGCGCCATTTCAATCGCCATGACCCATCGTCTGGACTGGATGAACGCCCGCGCGGCGCTGGTTGACCGATGGCGGCAGATTGAACTCGCCAAAAACGCGTTAAAAGCCGGGTTGAAAGTTACATTTGACGGTTCGGTTCGAACAACGGATCTGTCAGAATTCCACGGTTCAACAACCAGCGACATGCGGCTCGGCGTGGCGTTTGACGCTCCGATTACCCGCCTGAAAGAACGGAACTCCTATCGCCGCGCTCTGCTGAGCTACTATCAGGCGCACCGGGAATTCGTCGCCTTTGAAGACAACGCCAGAGAGAACATTCGGGAAATCATTCGTAAAATCGACTTGTGCCAGATGTCTTTTGAACTCCAGCGCGCCTCGGTTCTCGTTTCAATGTCACAGTACGACCAGCGGCGATTGCAGTTGGAACGCCCGCCAAAGCCAAAGGAAACGTCCAGCTTCGGCGACTCATTTGCTCGAGACTTGATTGACGCTCTGGATTCGCTTTTAACAAGCCAAAACCAGATTATGAACGAGTGGCTTCAGTACGAATCCATGCGAATGGCGCTCGACTACGCCCTGGGCACAATGCAAATCGACGAAAACGGACAGTGGATTGATCCCGGTTCCATGTCGAACATTTGCCCAATGCAAAGAGGGAACAGAGGACAAGGAGCGCCGTACAGTTCGCCGTCTTCGACAAATACAATCGTTAATCCCTTTGCGGAACCCCGTACCGCGAACGATATTCTGGAAGACGTACTCAACGGAACGTCCGACTTCAATTCGCCTGCCGTTCCAACGACGTCGCCCTTTACGCCGGAAGAAATCGCCTTGCCGCCAGTCGAGCCAGTAAACGCAGTTCCAGAATCGAACAATAGCGCTGCGCCGTATTCTTCTCCGGAAGTAACAAACGAAGTTCCAGAAGTCGCGTCTCCGGAAGTAGATTTCCTGGACGAGGACTCTCAAATTCGAGAAATAGTCGAGGAAGCGATTCCAGACGCTCCGGTTAATACAGATAACGAACCGGCGGTTCGAGTTCTCTCCGGCGCTCGGGATGAAAACATCAAGCCAACAGCCAGTCCCAACCTGCTGCCGGAAAAGACGCCGGAGTTAGAGCCGATTGAACTCCCCGACGCGCCGCTTCCAATTGAATAGCGTTAATATTCTTCTGCTTTAATTTCACAGTCCGGCAGCGCTTCCCTGGCGCGCTGGACTTCGTCTTCATCGATTTTGCGCGGAAACGCCAGAGTCAGCGTCTTTAGTTTTGGCGCGGACTGCAAAGACGCGTAGTCAATTTCAGAACCGAAAAAGCCCAAGTCAGAAACGTACAGTTTGAGCGTCTCAAGATTGGGAACGTCCTTTAGATACGGGATAGCATCCACGTTTTGAGTGGTAACTCCCAAACTCAACTCCTTGAGTCCTTTAATTTGCGAGAAATATTCCAGCCCCGTCGAGTCGGAGTCTTTAAGCTCGTTCCAGTAATCCAGAATCAAACGTTCCAGGAACGGCATTTGCGCCAGACGTTTTATATCGTCTTCTGTGAGATTGGAATTGCCTCGAAAACGAATTTCTTTAATGCTCGTCGATTTTGGCAAGGAACGGAGATTCATTCCATAGGTAAAGTGGACGGATTCCAGCTTTTGAAATTTTTCAAACGGGCAGGACATTGTATGGAAGAACGCGAAGTAATTCCAGAAAACGTCATGATTAAAAGGACCAACTGCAAAGCAGGTTTCGTACTTTAAAAAAGGGAATCGGGTTGCAGTGCGGTAATAGATTTGCTGTCCAACAACGGACGTTACAATCAGCAGCGTTATTATACCGATAACGGCGTCTTTGCGTCTTGCCAGAAATGCGGACGTCTTTTGAACCAGCGCCGCCGTTCGCCCGCCGTCCTTCCCCGCTTTGAATCCCAGAATAACGGCAATAATCGGGGAAAAAATCGAGGCGAGAAGCGTCCAATAACAGAGTTCTCGATGATAATTAAATAGTAAAACGAAAAACCAGTTTTGCAAAACGCAGATGACGCCGCCAACCGTCCAGACGACAAGCATTGCTGGAACCCCGTATCCGAAACCGGGAAACCGCTCTTGCTTTTTCCAGCCTTTCAATAGTTGATGAAAATACAACGCGATTCCAAAACAAAACGTTGGCAGCAAAAAGGCGTAAATGTTAGGAATGAAAAAGAGCGTCAAACCGAGAAAAATGCATATCAGAAACAAACAGGGAAAGTAAAAAACAGCGCCAGCCAGGAAGAACGCCCAAAACAACAGCCCGAGCGGCAAACGTATTCTCCACGAAATAGCCGGCTTGCGCGGCGACGGCTTTTTCTCTGCAATATTCATCTCGAGATGGTCTGTGTCTGACATGGCGTTGATTCTGTCTTGATGTGAAATGTTGGTTCTGATTTGGAAATGTGATAATACAATTATACGAAAAGTTTTTCCCAAATACAATAGGGCGTTAAAAGGATTCTTTTAGCAGGGATAATATGCGTGATATCCTACGCCTTGCTAGGGACGGTAGTAATCGCCTTTGGGCTGTTTTTCCGTTTCGATTTTACACTTCGGCAGAGCTTCCCGGGCGCGTTTGACGTCGTCTTCGTCAACTTTAAATGGAAACTCCAAAACCAGCGTCTTTAGTTTAGGCGCGGATTGCAGAGCCGTGTAGTCAATTGGGTATTCAGGATCATGCATTATGTTCGAAGAAACATACAATTTGAGCGTTTCAAGGTTTGGGATGTCTTTTAAATACCGGATTTCGTTCACGCTTTGTTTTGTTACATCCAACGATAGTTCTTTGAGTCCTTTTATCTGCGGCAGGTATTCCAAACCCGTCGAGTCGGAATCTTTCAAATTCTTCCAGAAACGCAGCGTCAAACGTTCCAGAGACGGGAATTGAGCCAGTCGCTTCATATCGGCGTCTGTAAGAGAATGGTTGCCGCCTGTAAAGCGAATCTCTTTTAGGCTGGGCGCTGTCGGTATGGAACTGAAATTCATATCTCTTGGAACGCAAACGGATTCCAGCTTTTGAAATCTGTCAAAAGGACAATTATCGATATCAAAGAACGCGTAGTATTTCCAGTAGGCCGGCTGAACGTTATAAAATCTCATTTCTGGAAAACGGGTTGCAGTTCGATAATAGATCTGCTGCCCGACAACGGACGCTGCTATCAGCAGAGCTATTAAACCGAGAACGACGCCTTTGCGTCTCGTCAAAAATGCGGACGCCTTTTGAACAAAAGCCGCCGTTCGTCCCTTGTCTTTCCCTGCTTTGAACCCCAATACAACAGCTATGAAGATGGCAATTGTCGGCGTATAAACAATCATCCAAAGTCCAGGAAGGGTATTGTGCAGCAAAGCAAAGTACCAGTTCTGTAAAATACTGACCGTTCCCCCAATCGTCCAGACGAGAATCGCTGCCGGAAAACCATACCCAAAGCCGGGAAAGCGTTCCTGTTTCTTCCAACCGATTATTAATTGATTAAAGTAAATCGCAACCCCAAAACAAAAAGCTGTTATAAGCAGCAGATTGACAGGGTAAAATACCGACGCGCTTATGCCAAGAAAATTCGCGTATGGAAACAAACAGACGAAATAGAAAAAAACGCCTGTCAGGAAAAACGCCCAGAACAACAGCCCAAGTGGCAAACGTATTTTCCACGAAAGAGCTGGCTTTTTCTCTGTAATATTCAGGTCGAGATGGTTGTCATTTGGGGTGTTTTGATCAGTCATGACTGTTCTCCGTCAATAAAATGCCACTGATTATTAAATACGTTTCCTGTTAAAATGTTATTGCTTTATTAAAGTGAGTCTTGTTTTGATAACAACCAACTTTATATGAAATTACACTTACTTAAAAAATACACATTGGATTTCATAACTTACTTAAAAACATATTGACATATTAGCTAGACAATACGTAACTACATGTATTATATATAGTTATAAAGTATAACAAATTTCCTCAGTTACTTAAAATATGAGTAGCGCTTACTTGAAACGTTAAAATAATCGGTTCGTATTTGCATGCTAAAAACGGGCTTTTTATCCGCCAAAGCTTTTTTAACACGAAATATACAAAATGAACGAAACAAACAAATGGATTTTATAATATCTTAAATATTTTCGTAAAATTCGCATACTTCGTGTTTTTCGTGTAACAATTCAATGATTTACAAATGATTATTGATTTGTCAATTAACCAATCGGCGCTAATCCGTTTAATCCGTCAAATCCGTGAACGGACTGATCTGCACAAACGCATGGCGCCAACCTACCGGAAGAGCAAAAAGTCATGATTTAATACAGCGGTTTGCCGTAGATCAGGATTTTACCCAAGTGGAAGCAGTCTTTCTTGAATTCCGGGACGCGGCCGACTTTGACGTATTTCGCCTTGACGGGGGCAGAACTCAGGTCAATGCGCCATTCCGGTTCCAGCTTTTCGGACGTAAACACTTCCGTCCAGTCCGTTCCGTTTTCCGATACCCAAACCATAATCGGGACGTTGCGATTCCTAAAGTGACCGCGGTTGGCTGCGACGACAATCCCGGTAATCTCCGACATGCCGGGCAGCGTTACAATCGCCCACGGGGACGTTTCGTTGTCGGTATGGAACGTTCGGTCGACGTCGCGGGTGGTATCGAGGCAGAACGGGTATCTGTCCGGAAAGTCGAAACCGCCGGAGGTGGAAATCTTCATCATTGCCTTGTCGGAAAGAATCTTTCCGCCGAAATCTTCCGTCGGGTACGGGTTGGATTCTTTAACGGGATTCTGCTTCCGAATCAGCTGGGCGATTTGAGTAAACAGCGGCATGTTGTCCGTTTGCGACGCCTTTCTCATCATCCCGCGCATCGCCGTCGAGAGGGCGTCTGAATTACCGTCGTTCTGGGCGACGTCGGCAAAGACGTCTGCAATGGCAGCGCCCATTTGCTGTGACAGATTCTCGTCGTCCATGAACCGGTCTGCGCCCCACGTCAGGACGACGCCAAACAGGTTGGACGTGTTGAATTGCGTTTTCAGGCAGGTTTTGAACAGTTCCATGGCGGCGGCGTTATCTTTGTCGAGCATATTGAAATGCTGGTCGAGAACGGCGCGATAGTTATAGACTTCCGACGTCGGCAGGTCGGACTGGCGCATGAGCGAATGGTACGTCAGGAGCTGTTTGAGCAGTTCTTCTTTTCCGCCGTTGGTTTTGCATTTTGGGAAATAAAAACGATTGAGCAGCCGCCAGGCGTTGTCGGCGTAGTCCTTTAGCCCATTGGCGACTCTGTCAGCCCAGTCCTGCCAGGCGTCGTACGGCGCGCCGACTTCGTCAAGCCACAGAGCGTAGTCCAGCGCGACGCCGTAATGCGATGGGCAGTATTTCAAAGCGTTTTTGTACAGCGCGTTGACGTCCGAGTCAAACTTCATCGGCTTTGACATGGCGAACTTCAGTCCGTAACCGCCGCCAGCGTTGAAGTATTGAATCTCGATTGTATGTTTGCCGGGCGCGAGGCTGACGCTGCCGGTCTTTTCGATCATCCCATGAGCCCCGTCGTTGTCGATAATAACGGTTCCGTCGAGAAGAAGCCGCGAACCATCGTCAGAGGTAATCGAATAAGTAACAGCGCCGTTGTCGGGACAGGTCAGCGTCCCGACATATCGAACGGCAACCTTGTCGCGCCGTTTGAGAGCGTTTAAGTCAATTTGACAGTTGGAGATAGTTTCTTCGGGTTCCAAAGTCGAAAAGTCCGGGAGTTTTTTCCCGCTCCAGTCGTAGGTCGTGGCTGTTACATTGGAAACTGTTGGCAGCGGGTATCGAAGCTGAAGAATCGTCTTAGCTAAAATATCGAGCAGGTCAGCGCGTTTGTTTGCGCCGTCTTTGTAAATGGACTCGATCATGTCCAGCCCTTGATAGGACAAATCCCAGAAATTGAAATGCGCTCCGGTATACGGCGAGACACTGTATCCAATAATCCAGCGGTCTTGCGAGCCGCGGAGCATATAGGCGCAATGAGCAGGCTGACCGCCGGGAACAGCCATGACGCCGTGCGCTCTGGCGGTAGACGCCCCGAAGTAGGAAAGCGCGCCGCAGACGCCGCCGATCTTCTGTGACACCTCCGAGCTGGTGTAAACTTTGTCCCAGGGCGCGCGGTACAGACGTCCCTGAACGGAATCGCCGAAGAAGTTATAGGAGATGTA
>JAFZAL010000044.1 GCA_017557195.1 Thermoguttaceae bacterium
GATCTCGTACTTGGCGATGTCGTCGTAATAATCAGACAAAATCCCGCGCTGAATTCTCAACACCTCGGCAAAGTCGTGGTTATTGACAAAACTGTTGACGACGCGGGGCATCCCGCCGACGACAGCGTACTCTTTGAACAGTTCCAGCATCCGGGCGTGCATTGCGTCCGGGACAGGGCGCTTTTTATCGAAATACTCCCGAATCTCGCTGACGGACTCGTCGCTGACGTCGTTTGCCCAAAGGAACTCTTCGAAATCCAAAGAGTGCATTTCCAAAATATCCTCGTACCCAACCGGATAGGACGGGACTTCTTTGTAATGAATCCCCAGCATCGACCCCGACGCAATGACGTCAAAACGCTTGTCGAGAGAAAAGAACTTCAACGCCGTCCGCGCCCGGGGGCAGTTCTGGATTTCGTCCAGGAAAAGAACCGTCTTGAACGGAACCAGCTTCGCCTTGGGAACTCGGAGCGTAATCTGCTTCAGCAGCGTTTCGACATCCAGATCGTTGTCAAAAATCGCGCGGTATTCCGGGTTCTGATCAAAGTTTATATAGACATAATTGTCGTAATTGTTCCGGCAAAAATGATCAATAATAAACGTCTTCCCGACCTGTCTGGCGCCTTTGACCAGCAGGCAATTTTTCTCTTTCCGGTTTTTCCAGTCCAGCAGCTGACTGATAATTTTTCGTTTAAGCATATCTAATAACAACTTACAATCGATTTACTCAATTCTTTTATTATTCTATTTTACACAAAAATTTTTAGAAGTCAAGACCATTTGCATATTTTCCCCGCGAGTTTCGACCCCTCGTTGCATATTTTCCCCGCGAGTTTCGACCCTTCGTTGCATATTTTCCCCGCGAGTTAGGGCGGAACGAGAGTAATTCAGTCAGAATAATCAGACAATATCCCGTTGTGATTATTCCCAAATTTTGGTTGGATAATAGAAATCAGCGGTTGCGTCGAATCAAAAATTTGGCTATAATTATAATAACAGTATTGATAATCCCTCTCAACTCATAACCTGAAACAAACTAACGTCCTATGGCTTTCGATAATTCAAACGTACCGACAACTCCCAAAGGCTGCGAATTCCGCGACGATTATCTGTCGTATACACAGAGCGGCTTTTCGTGGTTTACAACGCTGTTTTTAATCGTATTTTGGGGCATCTGGACGTTTTTCTGCGGGATGATGTTTTTCGGAGGGCTGTCAGAAAAAGAAGCCATTCCGATTTTGTTCATGATTCCGTTTATGCTTGCAGACGTCGTCGTTCTCTGCTTTTTGATGTACTGCCTGTTCGGAAAAGAGGTCGGCTGGCTGGACGAAACCGGGTTTCATCGGGAATACCGCTGTCTGTTCGTTCGACTTCGCAAAGACGTCCCGCTGAGTTCCATTCGCAAGTTCAAACTGGGTCGGGACTATACGTTCAAACAGAACAACCGTCCTTCCATTTGCGTTCAAATCGTTACTGCGGATAAAGATATTAACGTCATGCGTTCCTTTGCTGAAACGGACAGACAGCATTGGCTCGTTGCGGCGGGAAACGCTCTTTTAATCAATCTGAACGACTGGGAACCGGTTCAGGAATCGTCTGAAAGCTCCGATTCCCTCTCGTCCAACGGCTTTGTAGCTCCCTCGGTTTTTGAAGACGACAACACCGACAACTCTGCCGCCATTGTAAACCGATTCCAGGACGACGAGGATTTCGATGAACTGGAAGACGAACCCAATCAAGGCAAAACGGAGCGATTTGCCAGCAGCGACCACGTTCCCGATGCGGACAAGCCGGAAGGAACTCGCTGGAAAATGTCAGCTGATTTCAATGCAATTGAATTTAAACGCCGCGGACGCTGGACGGCGGGGCTGCTTGGGGCTCTGTTTGTCGCTGCGTTCTGGAACGGGATCGTCAGCGTCTTTTTATGCGGCTTGTTTGGCGTTATGGGAGCAGAAGACAACGCGCCTTCCACGCCAGACGCCGCTGTCGTCCAAACGGAGGAAAACCCCGAAGCCGTTCAAAACGATCAAGGGTGGATTGACTCGCTCAACAACAAGCACATGATTGTCAACAAAAGGGCACAGCCGTTTTTCGGGCGGGAATGGTGGTTTATGTTCTGCTTTTTGATTCCCTTTGAAATAATCGGTCTGACGATGATTTGGGCGTTTTTAGCCCAGCTTTTTGCGCCGTTTACCACCCTAAGCTGGACGTTTTCCTCCAACTATGCCATTCGAAAACGGACGCTGTTTGGAATTCCGCTTTCACGGCGATATGACTTGATGGAGTTCTCCTATTTGGAAATTCATCATTATCAATACCAGTCCAGCGACAAAGACGAGTTGACTTTCTACGACAGACATGACAAAAAGATTATGCAGATCGCTAACCTCAATCGAGCAGACGCCCGCTGGATCGCCAACGAGACGTTAACAATGCTGTAATAACAAGCGTAAAACAAGAGAGACGAGATATTCCTTAAAGTCCCGAAGGGACGGTATTCCTATAACCGGCGGTTTCAACCGCCGGAGGGAGAACAAGAATAAATAGAATATCGAAGAATACGCTTTTCCTTCCGCGCCCCCAACGGGGGCGCGGGAGGAAAAGCGGTTAAAGCGATAGGGGGAGATTATCGCGATTATTCCGTGGGCTGAAGCCCATGGTTACAAAGGTTGCGTCCCTCCGGGACGCGATTCTATATTCCAACTTTACCGATCTTCACAAGAAAAATTTGCGTGCACCCAACCGCGTCCATTCTGCAATTGAATCTTGCCAAAGCACCAAGATACGTTATTGCGGCTTGGTAGAAGAGTCTGAGGTAGAATCGGAATCGCTTTGATTTTCCTCGTTAATCTTTTTCTTAGTATTACCTTTTTCATAAAAAAACTTTAAAGTTAAATATAGAGGTAACACAAACAAAAAACCTATTAATATCATCAGATCATCCAATGATATAATGAAGTTTGATAGGGCAAATAATACTTGAAATTCAATCATTTAATACCTCCTAATATCTATAAACGTATTATTGCTATTTTTATAACATCATTATAACGCCCAAAACGAATTTTTAACCAAAAAATATCGATTTTCAATATAAAGTTTTAGAATTGTCTGTTGTTGAGTTAAAAAATATCAGTCCGGGAAATCAGTTTTAATATGCTCATCTCTGGATTTTTTCAAAATCTTTCGTATAATAGAACTCAACGTTAAACTTCCAAAGATTATTTCCTGAAAATTTATCCCCCAATAATCATGAACCGATTCCTGTTTTTTACAGCCGTTATCTTGGCGACTTTTGGTCAGACGAGTCTGAACGCGGACGACGTCAAAAAGCCGAACGTAATTATTATTCTAGCGGACGACCTCGGGTACGGCGATTTGAGCTGTTACGGCGCGACCGTCCATCAGACGCCGCACATCGACACGCTGGCAAGTCAGGGGCTGCGGTTTACTCAAGGGTTTGCTACCAGTTCCACCTGTACGCCCAGCCGATACGCACTCATGACCGGCAAATACCCGATTCGTCAGCAGGGGGTTCATATCCTGCCTGGCGACGCGCCGCTGTTGGTTGAGCCGGGAACGCTCACCCTGCCGGAAATGTTCCGCAAGGCGGGATATACGACCGGGGTTGTCGGGAAATGGCATTTGGGGCTCGGACGCGGAAAGATCGACTGGAACGCTCACATCGCGCCGGGTCCGAACGAAGTCGGGTTTGACAGCGCGTTTATTATGGCGGCGACCGTCGACCGCACCCCGACGGTTTACATTCGCAACGGGAACGTCGTCAACCTCGACCCGTCCGACCCGCTGTTTGTCAACTATCAAAAGAACTTCGAGGGCGAGCCGACGTACTATTCCAACCCGGAACTTGTAACAAAACAGAAGTCCAGCCACGGACACGACAACAGCGTCCACAACGGGGTAGGGCGCATCGGATTCCAAAAGGGAGGCGTCGCCGCCCGCTGGGTGGACGAATCCATGGGCGAGGTGTTCAAGTCGGAAGCGGAACGGTTTATCCGTCAGTCCGCTGCCGGCGACAAGCCGTTTTTCCTCTACTACGCTCTACATCAGCCGCACGTTCCCCGCATGCCGGGCGACCGCTTTGCCGGGAAGTCTCCCCTCGGGCTGCGCGGCGACGTCATTTTAGAGGCGGACTGGCAGGTCGGGGAACTGATGCGTCTGCTGGACGAACTCAATCTGACGGAAAACACGCTGATTATTTTCTCGTCCGACAACGGCCCCGTTCTCAACGATGGCTATTATGACCAATCGATTGTTCTCAACAACAAGACGGGGCATAAACCGTCTGGCGCCCTTCGCGGCGGGAAATACAGCGCCTACTGCGGCGGAGCGCAAGTTCCGTTTATCGTCTACTGGAAAGGGGTTGTAACGCCGGGAACGTCCAACGCGCTGGTTTGTCACGTCGATTTCCTCGCCTCGTTTGCTGCGGCGCTGGGCGTAGAGTCCGAAGCGTTGGCGAAGCTTGACAGTCAAAACGTTTTCGACGCCCTGCTGGGTCGCTCGGAGAACGGCAGAACGGAACTGCTGGTCAACGGCGTTACGCTCCGAACCCCGCGCTGGCAGTTCCTGCCCGCTCCCAAATGGAAGAAGAACGTCGTTCCGGAACTGTTCGACCTGTCCGCCGACCCGGAAGAAACGAACAACGTCTGGAAAGCGCATCCAGACGTCGTCAAGGAACTTCAAAAGAAACTCGACGACATTTTAGGTTCCAGCAATTAATGCTTACGAACCAGATATGATTTATTTCGAAGATATTTAAGCCGCAAAGAACGCAAAGATATTTTAAAAACTTCGCGAACATTCTCCGCATCTCCGCGTCTCCGCGTGAGATTTTTCCGGGGCTAAACGATAATCAAAGAATTACTTAAAGACCATGTTCAAAACTTTTATCAACGCGATTTTAGCCGGTATTGCCATCGGCATAGCGGGGACGGTCAATCTGTCCGTTGGCGGCGGGCTGGCGGGCGCGACCCTGTTCGGATTTGGATTATTTATAATCCTCTGCTTTCAGTTCAAGCTCTATACCGGCGCGATCGGCTATCTGGTCAACCAGACCAAGGCGTCGTTTTTCCCGTACGTTGTAACGCTGATAACCATCTGGCTAGGCAACTTCGCCGGGACGTTTCTGGTCGGCTGGCTGATACGTCAAACGCGATTGGAAAAGATTCCCGCTGCCGCCGCGGCTCTTTGCGCCGTCAAAACGGGGGACACGCTGACGAGCATTTTTATCCTCTCGATTTTCTGCGGGTTGCTGATGTACATTGCCGTGGAGAGCTATCGCCAAAAACTGCCAGACCTGTTCCGCGCCATGATTGTTTTTCTGTGCGTTATTATCTTTATCCTGTCCGGGTTTGAACACTGCATTGCGAACATGTACTATTTCTGCGCCGCCGGGGCGATTGACAAGACGACGCTGCTTTACATTCTCGTCATGACAGCCGGGAACTCCGTCGGCGGCATGTTCCTGCCAACGATGGACAAGATCAGAAAAGAATAAAAAAACCGCCCTTGTCCAGGACAAAGGCGGCTAACGAACAGAGAAGAAAAAACTACCGTTCGTTATCTTCGTAGACGATCGGAGCGGATGTTCGCGGCTATGCGGACGTTCGCTTTTCTTTTGCAATTCTCGCTCAGCGCCCCAACCGTCTTGATTGGGATTCTATCATTATTTACTCCCGCTTCAATGACGGTACGACAGAATCTGTCATACCTAAACCGCCTTTTTGAGGAAAATTTTTGAAATTTTTTAAAAAAGTTGGGTTTCCCGGAGAAAAATCGCCAGCGGAGCAAGGGGGAGCGGCGGAAAACGGCGGCAATCCGAAGCAGAGCAGGGGGCGGCGTTAAAATCCCTACAATCGTTAAAACCGCTAAAATCGCAACCTTGAATAACCGGTAAAACCTGCATAACCGGAAAACCTTTCCTAAATTTCCTAAATTTTCAGAAATTTAGGCAACACTTTTCAAAACATGTGCTAGAGTTTTGATAAAGTTTAACGGTTAGATAAAATGAGTAGACTTTACAGTCGAAAAGAACGCGATTCAGCGAAATGAAATCGGCGGAGCAGGGTGGTGCGCCCTCATTTGACCGCAGGTTTGGAAATGTATTTTATTAAAGGAAATTCGCCATGAACGACCTGAAAAACCTCCTGTTGAATATTTATCGTCAAACCAGTTTTGGAACAGGGCTGGAACATCAATCCAAAGAGGATACGGCGTATCTGTATAAATCACAATACGGCAAGTTCCATTTGACGGAAGCCATTCGACCGGGACGGAACCTGGAAGTCATTCCAACGCAAGGATTTAGACACGAGCCCCAAAACAGGGCAAACTGCCGCGGCGTCAATACTCTTACCGCCAGCGTTTCCAAGGAACTGCTTTTCGATACGTTTCTCAACCTGATTGAACCGCTCGGAAACGTCGTCGACGTCGTCCTGGAATCCAGCCACAACATGCCGGAGCTGGAAGGCTGCGGCGGAGAAATGTATCGAGAGTGTATTGACACGCCCGTTTTGTTGAGTATACTGTATCATTATGAAGATTTGCTGATCAACGACGGCTGTACGGGCATCGCGGTTCTCAATCCGCGCCGTCAGTCGGAAGTCCAGTTTGACGAGCACAAACTCCTGGTCGTTTACGCTCCCAAGCTGACGCCGTACGAGTCTATATTAATTGACTCCTACGTTGACTGCAACGAAAAGATGAAAGTCATCACCCAGTCCGAACACGTCCACTGTTCGTCCAACCGGTACGCAGAGCAGTTCTCGCAGCTGCGGTACGAACTGGGGATTGACTAACAGTTTAGGTACGCTGGTACGCGAAAGGAACACGACATGAGAAAAGGCGCTGTTGTACGCAATACGCTCGAAACGCAAATCAGTCTGGAATGGAATCTGGACGGCGAAGGGCTTTCAACGATTTCGACAGGTCAGGGATTTTTGGATCACATGCTTACCCTGCTGGGGCGGCATTCGAATTCAGACCTCGTTATTAAAGCGACTGGAGATCTGTACGTCGACGCGCACCATACCACCGAAGACGTTGGCATCGCTTTGGGGTCCGCGCTGAAAGAAGCGCTCGGAACGAAAGCCGGAATTCGCCGTTACGGCTGCTTTACTCTCCCAATGGACGAAACGCTTGTAACAGTCGCCGTCGACCTGGGCGGACGTCCGTTTTACGTCAGCAACGCGAAGTTCCCCACCCCGCGAGTCGGCGATTTCGATACGGAACTGGTTGACGATTTCTGGCAGGGATTTTCGACTGCCGCGATGTGCAACCTGCACGTCAAGCTGGAATACGGCCGCAACAGCCACCATATCGCCGAGGCGATTTTCAAGTGCGCCGCCCGAGCGCTGAGAATGGCGTGGGAAATTGACCCGAATCAAAAAGGCGTCCCGACGACAAAAGGCGTTCTGTAACGCCCGGTTTCCTCGGACTTTATCCCCTCCCGTAACCCGCGCATGTCTAACTTATCGGATACTCTGTTTGACAATCTGCCCTCTGGCGCCGTCGCGATAGGCAACTTCGACGGCGTCCACCTGGGACACGCTCGCCTTATCGACCATCTGAAAAAGAAAGCGGAGCAAGTCGGCGGGCCGTCAATCGTCTTTACGTTCGACCCGCACCCTGCGGCTCTGTTACATCCGGAAAAAGCGCCGCGCCCTCTGACGTGGAAAAACCGAAAAGCGCGGCTGCTGTCGAATTTGGGCGTCGATATAATTCTGTTCTATCCGACCGACATGCAGCTGCTGGGCATGGACGCCAAAACGTTTTTCGACGAGATTCTCGTTAAACGTATGCGAGTTAAAGCGTTAGTCGAAGGGGACAATTTCGTCTTTGGAAAAGACCGGCTCGGCGACGCGGAACATCTGCTTAAATGGACGCAGGAGAGCGGAGTTGCTCTTGACGTCGTGCCGGGAGTCGAGTACAATGGACTGCGAGTTTCAAGTTCCTTTATCCGATCGACAATCGCAGCGGGCGACGTCGATCTTGCCAACGCAATGCTGACAGCGCCGTATCGGATTCGCGGCATGGTCGTCCACGGAGATGCCCGGGGCAGAACGATCGGGTTCCCCACCGCCAACATCGAAGCGATTGACGTTCTCCTGCCGGGAGAGGGCGCGTACGTTGCCGACGTCTTCCTTGCAAGCGTCAGTGAAGGCGGCAAGCAAACTCGCAAGTTCCGCGCCATGGTTCATATTGGAAAGAACGTTACGTTCAATCAGAACCTGCCCCGCGTCGAGGCGCATATTCTCGATTTCAACGAAGACCTGTACGGGAAGGTGATTAAAGTCGACTTCCTGCACAGAATCCGCGGCGTAAAACGCTTCGACACCGTCGACGAGCTGAAAAAGGAACTTTCAGCCGACGCTCAAATTGCGCGCGAATGGAAATAGCGTCACATAATTAATATAGACAAAAACTTCAAGGAAGAAGAAAATGCCAAGCTTAGTATACCTTCTAACATTAGCGACAATAGCTGTTATCGTTATCGGGATAGGATACCCCATCGTAAAGTATCTGGAATATTTAATAGGACAGCAGCGCCAAGTCGCCGGCGACGATGGGGAAGAATCGTATTCTGGAACTGAAGATGGAACAGAAGATATATCGAAAGATTACGATCCCAGAGCCAGCATCATGACGCCAACCGAGATTAAATATTATGAAGATCTCTGCGACGCCCTGAATCGCGCCGGCTTGGAGGTAAGCGTCTGGCCTCAGGTCAACGTCTCTGCAATCATTGAAGCAAGCGGAAACGACAGCAAACAAAAAGCGCGGGCGTTCAACCGCATTTGCCGAAAGTCGGTTGACTACGTTATCGCAAACAAAGAGACGCAAGCGACGCTTGTCTGTATCGAGCTGGACGACTACACGCACAGCTGGAACAGCCGTCAGGAGCGCGACGACTTTATCAACACTGTCTTTGACGAAGTTGGCATTCCCCTGTTTCGAATCAAAGTTGAACGCCATTACGACTTCTACGAGATCGTTTCGACAGTAAAACGAATGTTGAAATAGGGTTGTTTGTCGGACGAAATTTAACGTCCGAATTGACGTCAGATAATTATTTGCATCTTAGTCGATGAAATAACTCTAAAAATACGAAATAGCCCTGAAAAACCGTATTGAGCGTAAAATTTAAAAATCTGCCAGCGACCGAACATAATATACATTATCGGACGTTGCAAAGCGAGGTTTTGGGGTGCGTTTTCACTGTATTCCAACGCTCTTCAGCTCTTGCGGCGCGACGCCGCTTTCATTACAAACACGCCGTGAACGTCGATGATCTCTATTGCGCCAATAATGTCTCGTCCTAGATAGTTTTCTTTTTTTCTCTTTCCCCAGATTAAATTTCGTTCACAGTCGGCACGCTCCTGTATCGCGGATAAAATCCGCCAAAATAATTTTTAAGCCGCAAAGAACACAAAGATCGCAAAGAGGATACAGACGCTGTTTTTTTCTCTGTCCAAATATTTTCTTTTGCTCTATCTACCTTCCTCGGACCTCGATTGATAATCGTAATTATTTTTACTACATAGCTCGCATTGTACACAAAGAATCCATTGTCGCTAATATTGTCTTTTTGATTACATTTATTCTTTTCTTCGTTTCTTTTTCGTGTTTTTCGTGTTAAATATTTTTTTCATGTTCTAATGCTCATGGGGATTTTTCAATTACCTAAATTCCGCATTTTATTAAATTTAATTTGTCTAATTTAAAATTTTCTTTTTGTTCCGTTTATTCCGATTCTGTCGTTTATTCACTTTTTAATATTTTTATTATTTATAAGAATTCTTCCGAAATTGCTCTTGATTTTTTTTCTGAAATTTGCGAAAAGCTTGTATTCATTAAATAATTCCTAACCGTTGCAATAATGAGTTCCCTTATAACCGATACTGAAGTGAAAACCTTTCGCGCCGCGAATATGCAGGAAGCTATTCGTATGGTTCGGGACGCTTTCGGCCCTGATGCAGCGGTGTTATCGGTTAATCCGGTTAAAACTACTCGATTTTTTGGTCTTCTTAAAGGCGAGCCGCAGATTGAAATCATTGCCATGCCTGGCAAGTACATGCAAAGCCGATTTGGTTCGCCTGCGCCCTCCCCTGCTCCAACGTCCAATTTTGTCAATCCTCGGCAAGCGCAGCTGAACGACGCTGTCTTTTCAACCACGGTTGGCATGAACGACGTCCGCCAGGCGGCAAACGAGTTCGGACAGTCTCCGTGGGACTCCGTCATGCAGGGATTTCAGCAGCACGAAATTTTCGGTTCCGTTCAGATGACTTCTGCGCTGTACAAAGCGTACACGAGCTTGATCGATGCCGACATTTCCGAGCTGATTGCGCGCGAACTCATCTGCGCCGTTACGCCTCAACTTCGCGGCGAGCAGTTGAACGACTACCAGATTATTCGTCAGGCGCTCATTGCTGAAACGACTCGCCGAATCCCGGTTTCCGGCGCCATTCGACCGCGTCACACAGGGTACGTGGTCGCTCTGGTTGGTCCAACCGGCGTTGGCAAAACGACGACCATCGCCAAGCTGGCGGCGCATTACTCCTTGAAAGAGCGTCTGCGCGTCGGCTTGATTACGGTTGACACCTACCGAATCGCGGCTGTCGAACAGCTTCGGGCGTACGCGAACATCATCGACTTGCCGATGCTGGCGGTTCGATCCGTGCCGGAAATGATTCAGGCGGTCAGCCGACTCCGCAATCTGGACTTGATTCTCATGGACACAGCAGGGCGCGGAACGAAAGAAGACGACAAAATCCACGATTTGAAAACGTACCTCGACGCAGCGTCCGTGGACGAAGTTCATTTGACTCTCTCCGGGTCGTCGGCGGCTCGTTCCTTATGCCGGGCGGCGGAGACGTTTTCGATTCTCAACCTGTCCTCGCTCGTTTTAACAAAGCTGGACGAGGCGGTTGGGCTGGGAAATCTGCTGTCGTTGCTGCGATGGCGGCGTCTGCCGCTGTCGTATGTGACAGACGGGCAGAGCGTTCCGGAGGATTTCCAGGTCGCCAACGCGGCGCATTTGGCTCGCATGGCGTTAGGAGAAAAGGATTAAAACGCGCCTTTAGCGTTTGTTACATAAATCACAACTTACAACTCGCAACTATTATAACTTGATTTCATTTTGGAGTTTAATATGACAGCAGGAAATTCGGAAGCCGTTCGTAAACTTTGGGTCGAATACAAGAAAAATCCGACGCCGGCGCTGCGAAATCGTTTGATGGATATTTACATGCCGATTGTCAAGCATAATGCAGAACGGATACGATCCCGTTTGCCGGGCAACGTAGAACTGGACGATCTGCTTCAGGTTGGCGCGATTGGCTTGATGGACGCGATTAACGGATTCGACATCGACCGCGGCGTCAAGTTTGAGACGTTCTGTTCCGCCCGGGTTTGCGGCGCAATTCTCGACGGCTTGCGTAGCATGGACTGGGTTCCGCGCCAGGTTCGCACCAACGCCACCAAAATGAAGGAAAAGATTCGCGAGATGGAAGGCGTCCTGGGCCGCATGCCGCTGGACACGGAAATCGCCGAGGAACTCAACATGCCGCTGGAAGAAGTTCAGCGCATTATTCGCGACACCCAGATGACGACGCTCACAAGCCTTGACAAACGCTGGGATCAGGCGAACGACTCGTCGCGCAACATTCGGGAAATTGACGTCCTGGTCGACAAACGCTCGGAAGACCCCGGCAAGAAACTGCAGAATTCTGAACTCATTCGCGTTGTTACAAAAGGGCTTTCTCAGAGCGAACGGTTGATTATCATTCTGTACTATTACGAAAACCTGACCATGCGAGAAATTGGCTTGACGCTCAACCTGTCGGAAAGCCGCGTCAGCCAGATGCACACGTCGATCATGCGCCGCTTGCAAGACCAGCTGGCGAACCGCAAATCGGAACTGGCGGCAAACTAAAATAAATGGAAGGCGGTAATGAAGTGAGCGTTAGCGAACGGAATTACGCATAGGCGGGCGTCTGCCCGCCTACAAATAAAAAGCACTGCTGACATCTAAGACGTAGTCGAAAACCATTCTGGGTCGCGGACGAAGTCCGCAGAAGAAAATCTCACGCAAAGTCCGCAAAGTCCGCAAAGTTTTAAAAAATAAAAGATTTCTTTGCGTTCTTATTTGGTAAACCAAAAATGACTATAGTTGTTCTTTCCATTTCTCCCCTGCCCTGCTGGAGCTCCCGTTAAAAGCTCACGCCAAGTTCGCGAAGTTCGCAAAGTTTTAAAAAAGATCGCTTCGCGTCCTTTGCGTGAGGATTCTATTATTCAGTTCGTCAAACTAAGGATTCAGCAGTATCTGTTTCCGTATATCTTTCGCGCTTCCTGTGTCCACCGGTGAATAAAGTCCGTCTTGGCATCCGTATAGGCATCTCTGTTGTGTTCGTACTTTTTCCATAGTTTGAGTTTAAGGGCTTCATATTCTTTGGCGACATTAGGATGTTCATTCAGATAATCACGAAAATATAGTTCATCGTTATCTCCTGTGTATCTGAGATGAATATGGTAGACTTTATCTGCAAAGCCTTCCTTGGTATATCCCTTATTCAAAGAAATCCTTTTCATATCACCGGACATTCTGATGAAACCGTTCCGTTCTATCGTATACGCCACTTCTTCAATATCGGCGTTTTCGGAAATCTCAATCAACACATCAACAATGTTCTTCGCCCATATACCATGTATCGCAGTACTCCCAATATGACTTATCCTTTCGACATGATAATTTGCCAACAAATTTGTTATTGTGGCTTCTATCTCTCTGTAAGAGTCTAACCACTTGTCATCGTGTTGGACAAGATAGATGGGAAACAATTCCCACAGTTCTTCCAACGTCATTTCTGACAGTTCTTTTCCCATCTTCTTTGTTTTCTTAAATACAGATTTTTTGGCGCGCCCCCCCTGCCCTGCTGGATTGAACCGCTATGCGGTTCTAGTTGAACGCTTCGCGCCCGTTATTTAAAACTCCGCGAACATCCTCCGCGTCTCCGCGGCTCCGCGTGAGGCTTTTCCGGGGGCTTACGCATCCCGGCTCGCCTAAATCCGTGTACGGACTGACCCGCACAAAACGCCGCTTAGTCCCTTTCGTGCCATTTGCCCTGCCCCATGCCGCGCCAGCGCCATTCCCAGGGTTCGACCGGGTTCTTGGTGCCCCACAAGCCGATCTTCTTCTTGCGGGCTTCGTTTTCCTTCGCCTTGGCTTTCTCGTCTGTATAGGCTTTGCTGAACTGCCAGACGTGTCCGTTTTCCAGCATGTAGTATTCGTAGTCCAGATACTTTCCGTCTTCTTGCTTGACGGCGACGCGGCCGACGATGCGTCCGTACTTGTCCGTCTTGACGACCTGAACCAGAATCTCCTTGTCTTTGAGCATTTTAATGGCGGCTTTTTTGGCGGTGTCGCCGTAGGGCTGATCGTTTTCCGGAGCGTCGATACAGGCGCAGCGAACGCGCGCGGTCGTGCCGTCCTCTTTTTCGACGATGAACGAGTCGCCGTCGCTGACCCAGGTGACTTTAGCTTTCAGGGCTTCCGCTCCCATAACGACGTTCGTCAGGAGCAGAGCAAATACAAAGGTACAAAGTTTTTTCATTGGATTGCCTCTTGGGGGGGTAAGTGGTTAGTGGTAAGTTGTTAGTGGTAAGTGGTTAGTAGTGAGCGGCGCTTTGCGTCCTTACCACTAAATACTAACCACGTACCACTCTATATATTATACACTTTTTTGACGTCTTTGCAACGGCTGGCGAGGCAGAAAATTTGTGTAACGAAAGAGAGTTATGATGTGCCCGTTAAAATCTCACGCGGAGACGCGGAGATGCGGAGGATGTTCGCGAAGTTTTTTAAAACACGAAAAACACGAAGAGAACGAAACAACACGAAAAGAGTGCGAAACTCCCGGGCAAATCTCACGCGGAGGCGCGGAGATGCGGAGAATGTTCGCGAAGTTATAAAGATTTCTTTGTGTTCTTTGTGTTCTTTGTGGTTTAAAAATTCTTCGGCGGATTTTATCCGCGATCCAGAATGGTTTTTGGCTACGAATTTGTCGATTTCTACTTCCAGAAAGGCGCCCAGGGACGGGCGCCATCCAGGGGGCGTTTTCGGTTTACACAAACGGTATTTCCCCCTTCGAATAAAGCGTAACTCCATGTTACTCCGGCTTATAGTCAAACGTGTCCCAGTACCGCTGGTCGAGGTCGAACGGGTCAAGCGGGGCGTTGAAGTCGTGAGTCGGCGGGAGGACGCCGTAACGAATCATCTCGCGGACGTAGTCGCGCCGCGGGACGAATCGAACCGGGCAGTCAGCCCCGTTGTTGTCGGACTTAAAGCACATCGTATAGCGGTTGCTTTCCTCTAAAATGTACTTTCGACCGCGTTCAATTCCCGCCAGAATTTTTTGGTAGTCCGGGTCGTCTTTGCTCTCAAAAACGGGCTGACCGGATCGCGCCTGACAGATTCCCGTTCCGCCGGCTTCTCTGGACAGCGGAGCGCGAAGGACTTTCGACTGTTCCGGATACGACAGGTCAAAGACGATGTGTCGGTTAAACCGTCCGCCGTCCATGGACATGGAATACGGCACGTACATGTTGTTTTGGTACTTGTCGGCGGGATAGTATTTCTCGTAATTGAACGCCGGGGCAAAATGCCCGATCTTCTTTTCCTGCGGCGTCTTGGCGTGACATTCGTAACAGCGTCGCTGGATGGCTTCGTGCATTGCCCTGCCCTCTTCCCATTTAAAATCCTGTTTGAGGTTGCCGCCGTCAACCCCGCCGCCGTTGTTGCAGCCGATCGTTCCCCAGCAGTTGACGCAGTACGTCGCCGCGTTGGGCGCGCCGGCGTCAATCCAGTATTTAATCAGGTTGAGTTCCTGCTCCGACATCGGAATCGGACCGGGGCCGGCGGTGAGGAATTTCCCTTCGTACTTCTGCCCGGTGTGACGAATCCAGCCCATCTGGACGCCGGGGTGTCCTTTTTCGATAATCTGTAACAGAGTACTGCAGCCGGTGCCGATTCGGTACGGCTCGAAGTTGGTGGGCGTGTTTTCCGCGTAGGGCGTTATGTTGCGGTTGTCGGCGAACATGCGTCGAATCGACATGTTGAAATAGCCAATCGAGAACAGCGGCCCCCAGTGTCCGGAGACGTTGAATCCGCCGTCTTCCCGGTCCGGGTTATGACATTCCAGACAGTATTTGTCCAGAATCGGCTGAATGTCCCGGGCGTAGTCGAAGAACTCCGGGACGCCTTCCGGGCGAACTGGTTCGTCTGGCGGACGGCGCATGATCTTAAACAGCTTGTCCCGGTCTTCCGCCGTCGGCGTGTCGGTTCGGAATTCGTGACAGCCAATGCAGGTCGTGTTCTCGCCCGGCATGACGGACGTAAACGAGTGCATTCGCTTTACGCATCTCCCGTCCGCGTCGACCGCCAAAAACAGGCAGCTTTTCAGCGCGGGGAGTTTGAAGTACGCGCTGCCGTCGGGAGAAACGGGGACTTCGCCGAGGAACTTCTCGACGGAGAACGTGCCGCCCGCCGACATCTCCGCCATTGCGCCGGTGTAGTTAATCGGCTTGGGCAAAGCCTCGTAAATGCGAAGCTTGGTAATCGTTCCCGGCTTGACGGTCTGCATCTTTCTGCCGTGATAAACGTTGACCAGAGCCAGCGTTCCGTAGTCCAGCGACCGGTTGGTCTGGTCGGAAATGATTCGTTCCCGCTCGCGCGTCATGATGGGGCGCGGCTCGGCAATCCAGTATCCCTCTTTGATCTGTTCCGGCGTGAGCGAAAACAGATCCGTCGCCTTGCCGTCCTGATGGAACAGAACGACTTTGGTTCTGTTGGACGCCAGAATATGATCTTCATCGAACGCCCACGGGTCGGCATGCTCGTTGGCGTGGCTGATATACTGAACCCCCTGCGGGTCGTCCGGTCCCAGGCGCGGGTCGATGAGAGCGATCTTGCCGTAATGCTCTTTCATGCCGTGTCCCGGCGACCATGTAACAATCACCCTGGACGAGTTCGGCACCGGCTTGACGTCCAGAATCGCGCCGTGTCCGATCTGGTTGCCGTACATGACCATCTGGCGCGTTCCGTCGGGGTTCATAGACCACAGATGATGAAACGCCATGTGATAGCGGTCGATGTATTCCCAGCGCATGTACGCGATTTTGCCGTCGTGAGTAACCCATGGCGTGTTGTCCTGTTCAAGGTTCGGAGACAGTGGGCGGATGTCTGAGCCATCTGCGTTGCATTTGTGAATTGTCCCGACCTGCGTTTTATAGCATTGAACGTAACGGTTGGCGCGGGTGGACACGAAAACGATGGAGTCGTCCGGCAGATACGTTGGCTCGTAGTCGTCCCAGCCAGGCGGAGAGTAAATCGCCGCGTTGGACTGCTCCGGGTTGACGTCTTCCCCAACGCCGGTGAGCTGCCTCAGCCCGGTACCGTCAAGGTTGATTTCAAACAGACTGTAGTGCTTTTTCCCGTTGGGAATGCAGGAAAAGAGGATTTTTTTGCCGTCGTAATGAAGCTGGGGGTCGCGAATGCTGCCGGTTGGCTGCTCGAAAATCGTTCGGACTTGTTTCGTCTTGACGTTGTAGATGCACAGCTTTCCGCCCCCGTTGGGATGAAATGGATACGTGTTCTGATCTTGAGCGAAGTAGCCGATGTTGGCGTACCAGTGCCCGTCGACGCTGGGCTTGCGAACCGCAAAGAGAATCTCGTCCGGCATACCGGCTTCCTGAAATTCCTCGATTATAGACAGACTCTTGTTCTCCGCCGGCGCAGGTTCGTCGGCGTTGGAAATGATATACGACATCTGAACTAACAAGCAGACGGCAACGACAGCGTATCGAATTCTCATGACAGACTCCTTTTGTCAGGAAACGTAATTGGCAGGACAACCGCAGAAAGACGCCCTCGCCTTTCTGAACGGTTTGACAGTATTATAACAGATAGAAAATTTAAATGCAAGGGGCAACGAGGCGCCGATGTTTTTAAACACGAAAAACACAAATAGAACGAAATACACGAAAAGAATTTTAAATCTCACGCGGAGACGCGGAGGTGCGGAGGATGTTTGCAAAGTTTTAAAACTCTTTCGTCTTTTTCGCTTCTTTCGTGTATTTCGTGATAAAAAAACGGCTTATTTCCCAAAGAATCGCAGCCAGTATTCGGTTTCTTCCTTTGACAGCGGGGCGTCGGGATTGGGCTTGTCCTTCGTCTTGGGCGTGTCGGCGTTTTGACGTCGTTCCGGCAGCTGCATCCCGCCGAAATACCATTGGTCGGAGTCGCGGTAGATAAAATGACGGCGTCTGACCGTTGCCTGAATGCGGTGGTCGCTGGAAATGACGACGACGGACTCGCCCCGCTGGGCATTTTGAACCATTTCGATTATCATCTCGTCGGCGTCCTGATAATCGCGGGCAAAGACGATGTGAACGCCGCTGCGCTGGTACGAGTTGGGCAAGAACTCCGGCGGCTCCAGGGCGTCAAAGACAATAGTCGTTTCCTTGCGCCACGACTCCGGCAGGTCTTTGATAACCAGTTCCAGCATCTTCTCCCGCGCCCGTTCCAAAACGCCCGGTTCGTATCGTACACCCCGCCCTGCCGCTGGCAGCAAGCCGATCGCGTGAATCAAATTGTAACCGTCGATTATGAGCATATTGGGAAGTCCTTTCTATAGATTTTACTATGCTCTTAATTATACGCTCATTTTTAAGATTTCAAAGGGGGGAAGAAATAGGAAGAACGCATTCAAATTTTGGTTGCACGAAAAAAGGAAAAAGAACGCAGAAATCGCAGACTACTCGCAGACTACGCAGAGACAGGCTGGGAATGTGGCGACGACCGCTTACGGGGGGCGGGTATTACCCGCTTTTTCGCGGACAATGTCCGCTCCCCGAAAACCTTGTCCTTCAGCCTGCGCGGCTTGATACTGCGTTGTTTGTGAGGAGCCTGCGTTCCTTTTATGTTTATACAATCAAAGAGCCGTAGCGCATTAAATTCTACATCGGAATTTGTTGCTGATTCTTAGCCGATTGAATTGCGACTGCAGCTCTGGTCAGCGAAGCAACGTTAAAAATAAGGAAGAACGGAACTATGAATGGAAATATCAAATTCAAAATGCAAATCATCAAAGCCAGCCCTTGACTGCAATATCTTGCAGATATGTTATGACGTTTCATATAGCTGTTAATATTAGCTGTCAGACCGTGGAAAAAAGTAAACTGCCAAATGAGATTAAATAATGGGATAAACATGAGTCCCACTGCTTTACCTGGGGTAGTGCGGGCGTAGCCGTCCTGAATAATGCTCCAACAACGATAATAAAACATCAAAAATGGAATGAAGAAGATAATTCCAATTGCCACAGAAATAATCGCAGAAATTGACATGCCAAGATGCAAATCATTGTATTGGTAATTCCTTTGCCATTTATAATCAATGTATCGATCATCATCGGGGGTTTGCTCGTACTTAGAGCGCGAAACAATCTTATAACTTCCGCTAGAATCGGAATTGTACCCTTCTTGGGATTCATCATCTGTGACTTTAACGTAATATATTGGTGTATCATACCCAGGCGACATGTTTGAAAGCGCTATCCCCAATACAAAGGTTACCACTGTGCTAATAAAACCAAACAACAATCCCAAAATCAAGAAAAAACGCAATACTTTAAATGATCCAGGCGTATAATTTGGATAGGCGCACTGTAACTGTTCGGGATGAGGCATCCATTGCATCTGTGGGGGATATGCAGAGGGAAAAGGCGTCTGTATGGGTTGTTGATACAATGGAGGTTGTTGATACAATTGCGATTGTGGCTGCTGAATCGGACTCGACTGAAGCATCTCTCCGCAATACCGGCATTTTATTGCAATGGCAAGAATCTTTTCTCCACAAAAGGGACACCGTTTGGTTTCGAGGGTTTCGTCTGAATTTGACATGTTACTCACCTGTTCCATGAAAAAGACTATCTAAAAATGTATGGGAAAGTACGAATAAAAGAAATACTTTTTTGACAACGCCAACAATGTATATCTTGTATTATTAAAAAGTATAATAAATTCATAAATAATTGCAAGGGGGTTATAGATAACAATGATAAAAGAATAATCGCTTCTCACGTATTGACTTATTTTCTCTTGGCGCTACAATAACAAGCCTATGAAGCTGACGCAGGAGTCGCAAGCGCGATTCCATGGGAATCCGGCAGCAGGCGCGGTTCGTTCTGAACGCGGCTTGCTGAGAGTCCGGAACGGTCCCCAGCCGCTGTAAGAGTTTGAAAACGCCGCTATACGTTTTCACCGTCGGCATTTACGTCATTCCGGTTCGCCCCGGGAGAAGACGCCGACGGGTTAACAGGCCGACAAGGTCGGTTCCTGATTGGACAAGGGTAGCGCCAAAACAGGCGTGTTCGGAAGCATAACCTTTTCCTTTCTGCCAGCGTGGATTCACGCCCTGTCAAGAACTCAAGTCAGAAGACCGGTCGCTTCGAGAATTTGTCGTTTGCCGGGGACGAACGGCGGGTTCGAGCAGGAAAGATTTTCTTTCCTGACGCATCTGGTATTTTCAATATGAATCACCGTGTTTATCGAAACTGGCGAGCGTTTACGCTTGTCGAGTTGCTGGTCGTTATCGCGATTATCGCCGTCCTGATTGGTCTGCTCCTGCCGGCGGTGCAAGCTGCGCGAGCGTCCGCCAGAAATCTTCAGTGCAAAAACAATCTCAAGCAGATGGGCGTCGGGTTGCAGTCGTACCATACCGCCAACAAGGCGTTTCCGCAAGGCGGAGTCAACATGCCGGGCACGTACGTCGACGGCGTTCAGCTTCCGCAAAGCGACTGGCGCGGGTTCGCCTGGTCGGCGTATATTCTGCCCATGATGGAGCAGCAGAGCGTCTACGATTTAATCAATTTCGATAAAGTCTACTACGACGCTTCAAATGAGCCGGCGGGGAAAACGCTGTTGTCGATTTTTATCTGTCCGGAAGCGCAGGCAGAGCCGATGAGAACGTGTTCCGCCAACGCCGGCACGGAGAAGAAAGAGTTCAAAGTCGGGAACAAGTCGATTTTCAAAGACGTCCCGGTAACGAAAAACGTGACGTACGGCGGGTCAGACTACGGCGGGATGTACGGCGAACGCATCGACTATCCCGGCAGAACGCTGCCCCTGCCCAACGATCCGCCCCGGGGAACGCTGCTCTACGACCGCCCGATTAAAGTCGGCGAAATTCTCGACGGGACGTCTTTTACGATCATGGTCAGCGAAGATTCCGGCTGGGCTGACGGGCAATGGATTAACGGTCTGAACGTATTCGACCAGTCCGGCGCGATCAACGACCCCAAAGTTACGGAAAACGAGATGCGCTCTGACCATCCCGGCGGCGTCAACGCGGCGTTTGCCGACGGGCACGTTGAGTTCCTCAGCGATCAAACGGATTTGTCGATCGTCTCTGCGCTGTGCACCCGCGCGGGCGGAGAGATTATCAACAACAACGATTAAGGAATCGAACCCAGCAAACAACAGTTCTTTCAGCAGGAAAAGCGTTTGACACAAAAACGCTTTGACGGATAATTCAGCTCAGGTTAATAGAGTATTCTTCCCCCTAGCAGAAAGGAAAAGAAAATGACTGAGCCAACCTGTCTGGTTTATCCGTGGATTGCAAGCATGGCGCGCGGGAACGAGCTGAAATTCTCGCTCCGGTCGGTGGACGCGAACTTTGAGAAGCCCGTCGACGTCTGGATTGTCGGCGATCGTCCGGAATGGTACGTTGGGAACTGGCTGCCCTGCCCTGTTTACGACGCGCGGCTTTGTCTGCCGCGTCAGGACAGAGC
>JAFZAL010000045.1 GCA_017557195.1 Thermoguttaceae bacterium
TCCTCTTTTTCCTTCAAAGGTTATTCTATCGGCATCGGCGTTGTAATTCAAGCCCTCTAACTTGACGCCGCCGGAGCCGATAAAACTGAAATTGCGAGACGCCGCGGCGACGCTTCCCGTACGGCCAGCGCCAGCGCGAGATTCATCATCCGCTCCCGTTTCTTTGGCGCTGCCTGCGTTGTCTAACTCTAAACTTCCCAAGTCCGCCTGGATTTCCATCTGGTTGCATTTGAGCGTAAACGCCTGCGGCGGCAAATCTTTAATACTTGTGGTTTTAATCCGTTTTCCAATTTTGTCAATTGGGTAGTAAACCGTCTGAACGTACCCGGAAAAAGTAAACGTCTGGAGCGACCGCGTGTCAAAAGAACCTTCAAGACGTTTCTGGAAATCGACGTTCAAATTCATCAGGGAATGGGGCGAAGGGAGCAGGGAATGGGCAAGCGACGTTGAATTCGCATCTGCTGAATTACTATTCCCTGCGCTCTGTTCACTGTTTCCTGAATCGCCTTCCTGCGTTTCGCCGGCTATTTTCCGCTGCGTCATGGCGCTGCCGGGACCTTCGGCGACAAACGTCTGTTTTTTCATGTCGATCGTCATCTTCGAGGCTGTCAGGCAATCCATTGCAACGGTAACGCCGTTTTCTACGGTAGCGTTTTCCAGCGTAACGGAATTATTGAGTACAACGAATCGAACGTCAAGCGTTTTTTGATCTTCCGACGATAGGTTTTGGAAGTCAACCTTTTTGTTCAGAACGATAGACAACGCTTCACACTGGGCAAACTGAGCGCCATGCTCCAATGTCACGGATCCAGTAAAGGTCAGCGTGTCGTTTTGGAAATCCATGCTATTTGTCCAATTGATTTTGGATTCTATGACGGATGAATTAGCGGCGAGGGGGGGCGAGGTTGGAGAAGCGCTATTCCCGGTTCCCTGTTCCACGCTGCCTGAAAACTCCGCTTTGCCGCCGGAATCAATCCAGATTCGGTTTGTTCCCCGGTTAATATTAATTGCCGTTCCTGTTAATAATGCGTTGTTGTATCGAATTTTTGCCGGCTGTCCGATTAAAGACGCAGTTGCCGAGGGGAGCGTTATATTGAACGCCTGAATCAGAGAACCGCTCATTTCCAGTTTGCTGTTGTCCTCGCCGTTTTGGACTATTCGAACGTTGTCTTTGAGCGCCAATTCACTGATTTGAAATGGCTCCTGTCCGAGAATAATCTTTCCCTGCAGCAGATCGCCTGTAACAACGTAGGCGTTATTTATTTTGGAATTCGAAATAAGGAACGCGGAATCCTCGCTATTTTCCAATTGCGACCTTGGGGAGCGCTTTGCGGCTTCCAACGCCGCTTGTTTTACGTCTGCTTTCTCTTGAATATCTGAACCGTCAAACCAGAGCTGCAGCGTTTTCACCTTTGCCGTAATCGGTTTTGATTTCATAATGACGTTGTTTTTCGCCTGCATTCGCGATAACGTCATTTTTTCCAAACCGTTTGATTGAGACGCATCCGCCGTTTTGGTTAACCAGAAAAAAATGTCGTCTGCTGAAACAGCGGCTTCCGAAACTTTATTGTTTTCCATTTCCAGCCAGGCCCCGCCTTGAAGCGAGACGACGCTTTCCGCTGAATCTTTTTGATCCGGCTCCAGATGAAGACGATCCGACCATCTGGCGCGAATCTGTTTACCGTCTTGTTCCATCTGAGAGCTAATCCAACCAGGACAATTACATTCCAGCGTTCCCAGCGCTCCGTTTTCTCCGACATAATAAATCAAATTTTGAGCTGAGATGATATTGTTTTTATAATGAATCTCGCACTGGCGACTTGCAGAGTCGAGCTCAAAACTAAGCGGAGAAAGATTGACCGCGAGCCTGCCGGCGTGGATTTTCGTTTCGTATTCGGGAGCTTCCACGACGACTTGCGGACCAGACGCTTCAAGTCTTACGAGTTGTAAATTCCATTCGTCAAATGAAGCTTCAGAATCATTTTGGGAAGTTTCATCGTTGGTTTTCCGCTCGGAATCGCTTTGATTCATTGATGAAAAATATAAATTCAGAAATTGGCAGCGAATGGAATTGGGAGCCTTGTTTGAAACAGTCTGAATCAGGGAAACGTTTTGTTCAAAAGATGCACATTTGTCCAGAGCGTTAAATGAAAACTCCCCATCGCAATGCAGTTCTATTGGCGCGGAGAGCAGGTTGTTTTTATTGTTCTGTCCGTTCGCTTCTTTTTTAACCGGAGGTACAATTGTCAAACGCTGCAGTTTTTCCAATGTAACATTTTCAACTATTTGTGAAATGAAGCCGGAATCTGTATCGTAACTTTGGGTTTCCAACAGACCCTGATTGATAAGTTGAATCTTCATTCCCGAGCCGATGCCCTGCGTTCGTCCATATTTAAAATAGACGTTGGCGTTTGTCGAAATGAGATCTCTGTCAATCGTGAAATCTCGCGTTTTCACACTCAGCGTTTCGTCGTCGCCTTTGCTTATTACCTGAATTTCATCGGTTATCGTACCGGTTAAAATGCGATTGTCGTCCAGACCATGAGAAACAGGCTTTTCAAGAGTAATCGTAATATCTCCCAAACATCGAATTATAATCGCATTGTTCGGTTTATCCGGATTGGCAATGACAACCGTGCATTTATTGACTTGAATTGTCTCAGGAGTTAATATTCTATAGTCTCCAATAAAGAAATGATAGTTATTATAATTGAGTTGCCGATAACTGAAATTTTCCCAGTCGTTTGGCTGAAACAGAGACATTATCTGCCGTTTTGATAAATCCTGAATGTTACTAGGCTGATCTTCCTTTTGATATCTGGATTCGGGTTCAAGAATTGGAGCAATGAAAAAACTGTATAAAACCGTTACAATGGATAATACAAGAATTGTCGTCAGAATCCTGGTGGCTTTTTTCATTTGCGTTCAGGCGGGAAAAGGGTTGTTTCCTCAAAACAATCAGCATTGTCTGATTATGCTGATTCCTTTTTTTGCGGAGCGTAAAGTTTAATAAGCAGGTTGGGCGAATTGTCCTGCGCCGGAACGTTTGACACGTTTTGGGATTTGGCGCAGTACATCTTTGAGAAGAAGCCGGGCACGTCGGTGATGTCAACCAGGCCAACAGGGCGTCCTGAAAGGTCGATAACCGGCAATTCGCTGATTTTTCGTTCCGACATCAAATCAATCGCGTCCATTGCCATCGACTCTGAACGCACCGCCCAGGGTCGCTTTGTCATGTACGAAGAAATCGGTTCGTCCAGGGGAACGTCTCCCTGTTCGAACAATCGCGCCAGGTCAGAGTCTGTAAAGACGCCTGTCAGCGCGCCGTCGCCGTTGACAAGCATTATCGCGCCCGTTCTGCGTCCAGGCAGCATTGTTTTGACAAAAACCTGACGAATGCTCAGGGAATCGTTTGCCAGTCGGCAGCGATCCAGAGGGCGCATAATGGAATCAACTTTGCTAAGGGCTTTGCCCAGCGACCCGGCTGGGTGATTCTTCGCGAAATCAACAGGCGAGAAATGCCGCTTTGCGCTTAACGTCAGAGCCAGGGCGTCTCCCAGCGCCAACATCATGGTTGTGCTTGTACTGGGCGCCAGACCCATCGGGCACGCTTCCTGCGGAGAATGAAGGTCAAGGACAACCGTAGCGCTGCGAGCCAGAGTACTGTCGGCGGCGCCTGTTACAGCAATAATCGGAACCCTCATTTCTTTCAAAGCGGGTAAAAGACGGGTTATTTCTTCCGTTTCGCCGCTTTGCGAAAACATGATCATGCAGTCGTCTGACCGAACGCGACCCAAATCGCCGTGAACCGCTTCCGCCGGATGCAGAAAATGGCTTCTTATTCCCAGCGACCCCATCGTCGCCATGACCTTTTGACCGACAAGCCCCGCTTTCCCCATGCCGCAAACCAGGACGTTGCCTGTGCATTGATCTATGAGGGAAATCGCCTGACAAAAGCTGTCGTCCAGCCGCTGCGCCATTTGCGTCAGCGCCGTTGACTCGTCGTTCAGGATTCGGCGTCCAACTTCCAAAAGTCGTTCGTCAGAGAAGTCTTGAGTATTTGATTCCATATAAATATATCGTTAATTACGATTTACGCAACCGTTAATTTTCGAACATTGCCGCCATGTCAATCTAACGTTATTTTACCATAATACCGCGATTGGTACAAGAGCAATCTATAAATATATTGTCAATTTGATTATTGTTAAAATTTCATTCTCAGTGAAGTATAGCATTCGAATTGCGACGTCTTGATAAAATTCCTCTTGTCAAAAATCGTATAGTAGGATAAAATAGGAATAATGAATTCAGAACAATATCTCAAACCTGACGTTATCCAGACGATTAAACGTTTGGATCTGCGAGCAAAATTTATCGTCAAGGGATTTTTGCAGGGACTTCACGCCAGTCCTTTTCAGGGGTTTTCTGTAGAATTCAGCGAACATCGACGCTATGCGCCCGGCGACGACCCCGACGATATCGATTGGCTGGCGTACGCCAAAACCGATAAATACTATATCAAAAAATTTGAGGCGCAAACCAATATCACCGGCTGGCTTATCGTCGATACCAGCAAATCCATGGGATATTCCAGCGGAAATGCATTGACAAAATTTGATTACTGTATTTCTCTGGCGGCAGCGTTGGGTTATCTGATGATTTCGCAGCAAGACCCCGTCGGTCTGATTACGTTTGACGAAAAGCTCAAACAATGTCTTAAACCCCGTTCTCAGCGCGGTCAACTGGCGCAGATTCTGTCTTTGCTAACTCGTTTAACTCCAGACAACGAAACGGATTTGGCGCAGTCGTTAATTCAAACTGCGGCAATGCTGCGTCATAAAAGTCTTTTGATTATTTTTTCGGATTTGCTAACGGATAAAGAAAAACTTCTTCAGGCTCTGTATCGCTTGCGTCATGCTGGCCACGATATTATTCTGTTCCATATTATGGACCAGGCGGAAGTCAATTTCCCCTTTGTCGGCGACGTCGAAATGACTGACCCGGAAACTGGAGAAATCATTCGTCTCAATGCTGACGGCGTTAGAAAACAGTATCTAAAAGAAATTGACGAGTTTCGCGAAGGATATATGCAGCAATGCTCTCAGGCGCGAATTGATTACGTGCCGCTGTCAACAGATATGCCATTTGACAAAGCGTTGACAAAGTATTTGTTGTCACGAAAAGGACGTTGACCAAATAACATAATCGATACAATCGATACCACTGACGAAAAAAACTTCTTTTTTAAAAATTTTTTGCAAAATAATCAACAATTTAGCAAAAATGTGCTAAAGTATCAATATAGATAATACAGGTTAAAAAGTTAGATTAAACAACCGGTATAAAATAGGATGATTTTGGTTGTTTAGTAAGCATCCACATCCTGTTTTTAACTTTTTAATCAAAATAAGTTTTGCAAAAGCATTCCGAATTAAATCAGGATACAATGTTAAATATCATATAAAACGCCTATTTAAATCGGAATTATATGGCATATAATAGAGTTTCTTCAAAAATTTTTATTGTTTTTTTGAAAAAAACTTTTTTAGCCCGTTGCAAAATACGCAAAAATGATTAATCTTAATGATAATGTAAAGCGGGAAAAGTTGTTGGGTCCGCTTTGGAAATAAGAATTATTTTACCAATATTATTTTGGAGGAAGTTTGTAATGAAAACGATTCGTGTTATTGGCGTTTATGCAGCGCTGTTTTCCATCATGATGTTTACGACGA
>JAFZAL010000008.1 GCA_017557195.1 Thermoguttaceae bacterium
CGGTTTCTCTTCCGCCGGAGCCGCTTCCTCAGCCGGTTTTTCTTCAGCCGGAGCCGCTTCTTCAGCCGGTTTTTCTTCAGCCGGAGCGGCTTCCTCAGCCGGTTTCTCTTCAGCCGGAGCCGCTTCCTCTGCTGGTTTTTCTTCCGCCGGAGCCGCTTCTTCTGCCGGTTTTTCTTCTGCCGGAGCCGCTTCTTCCGCTGGTTTCTCTTCCGCCGGGGTCGCTTCTTCCGCCGGTTTCTCTTCAGCCGGAGCGGCTTCTTCCACAGGTTTTTCTTCCGCCGGAGCCGCTTCCTCAGCCGGTTTTTCTTCAGCCGGAGTAGCTTCTTCCGCCGGTTTCTCTTCAGCCGGAGCAGCTTCTTCCGCTGGTTTTTCTTCAGCCGGGGCGGCTTCTTCAGCCGGGGCAATCGGTTCGACGTCTTCCGGGTTTGGCGCGTTTATATCCAAAGGAATATCGTTGCGTTCTCCCTCTTTCGGCTCCTGATATTCGTAGGAAGCGTAATCAGACAACATTTTCACGAAGGCGTCTGAATTCAAATCCGCAAGTCTCAATTTTGCCTGTCTGGTGTAAAGACCGTTAGGCCATTGAGTTGTCAGCTTATTATAATAATCGATAGCCGTTTTAAGATTCTCTGAAGCTTTTTCTGTCGTTGTAGCGACTTTTTGCTCGTAAACTCGCGCCAAGCCAAAGTATGCCATCTGCTTCGCTTCATCTTTGCGAGATTCGAGAGCAGATTTGAAATCGCTTTCTGCCTGAGTCAAGTCGTCAATTGCAGCAGCGCGATCTGTCGGAACATTCTTGACAGCTTCTGTCAAACGAGCGTTGCCTGCCAGGTTCCACGCCCAGGCGTTGAGAGGCGCAGAAGCTTTCTGAGCAATTTCTTCCAATTCAGCAGGATTATTAACGTTGCTGAAAATTCTCTCGCTGATCAATGCCTCGTTGCTTTTAACGCTGGATTTGTAAATGGTATATCCAATGTATCCCCCTGCCAGAATCAGAATTCCTAACAGAATATAGAATGAGTACGGCTGAATCTTCTCGAAAGCATTAAGAATGCTTTCTCCCAGATCGTTGCTTTCCAATTGACGTTTTTGGGTTTTATCCATAGTTTTAAACCTGAATGTAAAAACTGAAGTTTAATGGTATGTCGACAATACCGATTCGACAATAAAATAATTTAACAATATACTCTGAAAATGGCTTTTCGTCAAGAGAGATGGGGAGGGAACAGAAAGAAAAAAAATGAAATTTGTCCAAAGATTATTGCTGAAATCGACGTATTCAACCTCAAATTCCTGGAGTTTATTCCTCACTGGTTCTTTGTATTTCGATAACAGCAAAGATAATCCGCTATAAAAAAACAAGAAAAAACACAGGCGCATTCATTCGAATACGCCTGTTATCGGGGCGACTGGAATTGAACCAGCGGCCTTTTGACCCCCAGTCAAACGCGCTATCCAGGCTGCGCCACGCCCCGGTCGAAGAAATTCAGAAAATCTCTTTCCTGAATTATTTCTTTGACTAATATAATCATTTTTTCTTTTTTGGCAAGGGGGACTCTAAAGAAAAAATAGAATTAGGGATGGACGCAAATCAGGACTGCAACCCCAAAAATCGTTATTGAAAACGGATCGTTTTAAGAAATTGTCTAAAATCATTTCTCAAAATAAAACAAATTTACCTGTATTTCGTATTTTATGTATATGACAAATTCGAACTTTTTTCATACCGCTTTTAAAATATTTTCGAATTTGGGGTATATTTTTTCCCGATTATCCCTAGAAATTTGAAAGAAAATGTGGTATAATACATTATATAACTGTATAGTATTTAGTTAAAAGTTTTTTGACTAAATGAGATTCCAGCAATTTAAATCGTTTGTTATATAAAAGCTGACACCGCTTTTTATGCAAACGTATTTTGGTATAGTTCGGCTTCAGTCGAATTATTCGCCATACAACTCATATGATTCAAAAAACGAGTTGTTTTTTAATTCCTTATTATTTTTTGTAGTACAATGGCAAAACGAAGAGTTAATTTTGTTGCTCTGATCATTATCCTGTTGTTGGTCTTGTCAATTATTCCCGGCGTTTATCTTTTCCGAAAGTTTCAGATCAAACGCAACGCCTACAACGAATACAAACTTGCTGAAGCGGCAATTGCTAAAGGCGAAGATGAAAGCGCTTACGGCCACCTTCGGACATATCTCGTTTTCTATCATGAAGACCCGTCAGGTCATTTGAAAGCGGCAGAGGTTTCTGCTCGGTTGGCAGACAAAAATCCTAATCAGTGGCAAAAGGTTGCCATGGAAGATCAGGAAAAGGCGCTGCGATTTCCTGAAAACCGTAAACATACAGAGATTCTCCATAATCTTGCAGACTTGTGTAAAAAGAACCGCCGTTTCGACGACGCTATCAAACACTATACAAATTTGGTCAAAGATTATCCCAACGATATGACCATCTTGGTTAACATGGCAGATTGCAAAGTTGCCATTAACAAGTATCGTGAAGCTATTGACAACCTGTCGATGGTTATTCAAAGAGATCCCACTTATTTGCAGGCGTATCTTCGCAGCGCAGAAATTTACGCTGACAATATGTCGGATTTGAAAGACGCCAAAATTATTTTGGACAAAATGACGGATTCAAATGGACGTTCTGCTGAAGCGTACGCATTAAAAGCCAGATTTTTGGCGGATCACGACAGTCTGGAGGAAGCAAAAAAAGAGCTTCAAAATGCTAACGGCATTAATCCGGAGGACAAAGAAACGCTTGTAACAAATGTAATTATTGGCATGCTGGACAAACGTTTTTCCGACGCGGACACGGCGTTGGCAACGTTCCAAAAGCTCTTTCCAGACGATGAACGCGGTTTGAATCTCCGCATTCAGCTTGAAATGCAGCGAGATCGTCCGGAAAAGGCAGAGGAATTCGCTCGAGAAAATGCGGAAAAAGAAGACACCGCGATTGCCAAGTTCAAGCTGTTGGATATTCTTATCAAGTCCGGCAAAATCAAAGAGGCTAAAAGCTATCTGGAAGAGTTAAAGAAAAAGAGCTACCCGGCTTTCATGATAGAGTACTTTGACGGGCAGATTTCGCTTTATAAAAAAGAATGGCGAGAAGCTGTTACTCATTTTAATAAAGCGCGTTTGGAGATGCAAAACGTTCCGGAGCTTCGCGCTCAAACCCAAATCTATTTGGGTATTTGTTACGAACAGTTGGAGCAGTATGACCTTCAGCTTGAAATGTTTAGCGACGCTCTTAAGGAAATGCCCCAAAATATTCGCGCCAGAACAGGCTATGCATTGGCGTTGTTCCATTTAGGCCGTAAATCGGAAGCTCGCGAGCAGTTGGTTAAAGTTAAAGATCAAATTGGCGATAACGCCTTCTTGTCCGATCCGCGGCTGAAAGCAATTTTCTATCAGTTGGAACTGGCTCGTCAGCAGCAATTGCCGGAAGATCAGCGTTCGGAAGTTGTCATGAAGATGTTTGCAGACAATGAATCCGGCGAAGTCAAGCTGGACGATCCGATTCAGGTTTTGGCGCGTTGTGAAGTTCTGGTTAAAGACAGAAAATTTGACGAAGCCCAAACATTGCTTAAAAACGCCTTGAATGACAATCCAAAACAGGCGTCGTACTGGTCGGCTTTGGCAATGGTGGCTCTTCTTCAGGATAATTTTGATCAGACAAAAGAATACATTGCTCAAGGGAAGAAAGAAGTTGGATATTCAACAGCGCTGTTAAATGTCGAACTGAAAGAAATCCTGGCAGAAGGCAAAGTTGGCGCAACTCCTAAAGTCGACGCGCTGCTCAAGGAAATCAACCTTCTTCCTGTGGAAAAAAAGATTTCCGCTTTGAAATCCATTTCCGAAATGTATGTCGTCCTGAATGAATTCAATAAGGCTCAAGACGTTTTGCAGCAGCTTTATGAACTCAATCCGGATAACACAAACATTGTTTTGAGGAAGTTTCTTCTTGCCAGAGCGGCAAATGATGAAAAGCTTATTAATGAAACGCTGGAAAAGGTCAAAACTGTTATCGGTGAAAAATCTGGAGAATATCAGTTTGCAGTAGCCGCTCAGATCGTCTGGCAGATTCGCAACAATAAACTCAAGAAAGACGCATTGCTTCGCGCCAAAGATTTGCTCAAAGTAGCGTATCAGTCGCGAACCAACTGGATTGAAATCCCGATGCTGCAATATGAAATTGCGATTTTGGAAAATTCCAATTCAGACGCCATTGCGGCGCTCAATCGCATGCGTCAGCTGGGTTCTTTAACGCCCAAACAAAATTCACAGCTGGTTTATTTGCTGTTCAAGGAAGGGCGTTTGGATGAAGCGAAGGCAATTCTTGCCGACATGGGACGCATTCAGGATCCGAAGCTAAACCGTCTGAAGGTGTCCATTGAAGCTACAACTGGCGATATTAACGACGCGTTTGAAACGGCAGAACGCATTGCTCGCGACAGCGACAATTCCTTGGAACAGCTCTGGCTGGGGCAGATCGCTCTTAAAGCCGGCAAATTGGACGAAGCCTATAAAGCTTTGAAGAGAGCCATAGAGCTTGATCCGAAAAACGTTGACGCCGCTTTGGGGCTTATTACTGTCATGAAGGAGAAAAAGGATTTCTCCGAAATTGACTCCCTCATTGCCGCCATGGACAATCAATACGAAGGGGAAAATCTGGCGCTGGCAAAAGCGGAAGCCATGAAAATCAAGGGCGACGCTCCCAGAACGTACGAATTGTACAAGGAAGCTCTGGAAAGAAATCCTCACAGTTTGCCGTTGCTTTACGGCATGAGTCAGTTCCTGCTTCAAACAACGCGTCCAGACGCTGCTTTGCCGTATCTGCAAAAGATCATGCAGCTCAATGACGAACAGCCGGATCCCAACAAAACCCGTCTTCACTGGGCAAGACGAAACTTTGTCCGTTTGCTTTTGTCGATCAATTACAATATGGAAAACCAGGCTGAAAGCATTAAACTGCTCGACGCTAACATTGCCGAAAGCGACACGCCATCCCTGGAAGACGTCAAAATGAAGGCGATTATTCTGGTGTCTTGCAACAATCCGCGGGATCGTCAAAAGGCCATTGAACTTATGGAAAGCATTATTGCGCGCGGCGTCAAGCTTGAACCGGAAGAGCAGTTTATTTTAGCGCGTTTGTATAATGAAGCCGACAAATGGGATCTTGCTAAAGAACAAATGCAGGATCTTTGTATTCGCGAACCGAACAACATTCGATATATTACAGAATTTGTCCGAATGATGCTTCGCCGCAATTTGCCGGTTGAAGAGATTCAACCGTTGATTACGCGTTTGGAACAGAACTTCCCGAAGACGATTATTTCTGTCTTGCTTCGTTCTGAACTGTTGCATATTCAGGACAAAGACGTTCAAGCGGCAGACATGCTGATGAATTATTTCAAAGCGATTCCGGTTGATCATCAAGAGGAAATGCCGATTATTGCTCGTCAGCTTAACCGAATTGGTCAGGTTGATAAGGCGGATGAAGCATTCCGAATGTATATGAAAGTCAATCCCAAGGGCATTTTGGATTATGCAGATTTCCTTTCTCGACGCCGACAACTTGACAAAGCGATTGATATGTTGGCGGCTTTGAAAGACGATCCTGGATTTAAGGCTGAGGAAGTGCTCAAGGCGCTGCTGGATCTTTTGCGAGTCAATCCGCGACAAACAACCCCGGAGCAGCTCAAAAAGGTCAGCGACGTACTCGCCGAATACGAAAAGGCGTCTCCGGACAATCTTTCCGTTCGCGTTCAGATTGCGGAATTGAAAATGCTGCAAGGGAAAATTGACGAAGCGGAAAAGTTGTACGATGAAATGCTTCGCAGCCAAACGCTGACAGACTGGCAAAAGGTTGTCATTTACAACAACCTGTCTTACGCCCTGTCTGTAACGGGTAAAAACCCGCAAAAAGCGCTTGACATTATTAACGAAGCCATCAAGATTCACGGTCCGGCAGAGTATTTGCTTGACACTCGAGCTTTGGCGCTGCTTTCATTTAATGACCGAGACCCGGCGAAATTGGCGCTGGCGGTATCCGATCTCGAACGCGCGGTTGCTAAAAATCCAACGGCAATTTATTATTTCCATTTGACCAGAGCTTATTTGGCAAACGACGACCGCGAGCACGCCAAGGCAACAATGAACATTTGTCGTAACCAGTATGAAATGACAATCAACGACGTTCCAAAGCTTGAACGCAGCGAATACGGCCGCGTTCTTACCAACCTGTAATTTTGAGTTACGAGTGCATAGTGCATAGTGCGTAGTGCATAGTGAGGGCGGCCTTTGCGTACTATGCACTAAGTACTATGCACTAAGTACTACTGTCTTCGGTCTCTTTCATGGATAAAGAGTATATTGACTTTGTCGTTCAGACGGCAATCATGCTGTTTTTGATTCTCAACCCGCTGGGCAACATTCCCGCCTACGCTGGAATCATGCACGAGTATTCCGGTAAGGATTATTATCGAATCATGATTCGGGAAATGCTTTTGAGTTTGGGAATTCTGCTGACGTTTTTGTTCTTTGGCGCAAAGATATTGGCCCTGCTTCATATTTCGACAATCGCGTTGTCGATTTCCGGCGGGATTATTCTTTTTAGCGTCGCGGCAAAAATGGTTTTTGGATCGCATGAAGCCAAAGGTCCAGTTCGTAACAAAGAGCCGTTTTTTGTTCCTCTGGCGTTTCCGCTTTTTGCCGGACCGTCGTCAATAACAATGGTAATTCTGACTCGCGGCGCTCCGTACTCGCCGCTGTCCGGGCTGTTGCTGGCGGTTCTGATCGCCTGGCTGCCCGCTTCCGCCATGCTTATTGCCGCCCGGGTTATCGAAAAGATTTTAGGCGTGAAAGTTCTGGACGCGTTGGAATCGTTGATGGGGTTCCTGCTGATGGTTATGGCAGTCCAGATGATAATCAACGGTTTGGGACTGGCGTTCCCCGGCTTTTTGAAATAGGCGGCGAGGCGGCGGCGAGGCGTGGACATTCCGGGGAGGACTTTCTGGGGAGCGGACATTGTCCGCGATAATCAAAGGTTGTTTATTTTTTGGCGGGTAATACCCGCCCCCCGGAAGTAATACCCGTTTATTTAACCGCATTGGAGACGATCGTTTTGACTTCTTCCAGCCACGCTTTTCTCTGCTGGTCGTCAGAAAGAATAATCGACGTAAAGTTGACGTATGTTACGTCGTCCAGATTGACGGTGTTAGCGACGATGTTTGTCCAGAGGTTGCGAATCGGGTCGTGATTGAATTTCTCCTCGATGTCCGCAGGCGTGTTAGCGGTGGTAAAGACAAACGTCTTTTTCCCGCCGAGAAAACCCTCCGGACCTTTTTCTGTAAACCGATAGCAGACGCCCTGTCGAACGACTCTGCTAATCCAGCCGACCATGTTAGCCGGCGGCATTCCCCACCAGTTTGGATGAACGAAAACCAAAACGTCGGCGGCAAACAGTTCGTCAATGGATTTCCGAATCGAGCCGTCGAGTTCGTCCAGGCTTTTTTTCAATTCTTCGGTCGTCAGATTGGGATCGAAATTCTCGGCGTACAAGTCGTGAACAACAACGTCGGCGCCGGCGGCTCGAAGGACGTCGGCGGCGGTTGCGGCAATCGCTCCGCAGAAACTGGCTTCGGACTGCGGATTGGATAAAATAATCAAAGCTTTCATGGCGATAAATCGTTTGTGGTTTGTATAATTCAATTTGATATTGGCATTATACACTACAAATCAAATTATACCAGAGGAGGCTGTAGTACTTAGTGGTCAAGTGCAAGCGGAAAGTCCCCACTTAAGTGCAAGCGAAAAGTCCCCGCCCGATGACAAATTTTATAATTTGATTATACTGAATTTTTTAATTTTGTTTGTTTTCAACAA
>JAFZAL010000046.1 GCA_017557195.1 Thermoguttaceae bacterium
GTACATGACGGCGACGTGGTTGGACAGGTATTCTACAACCGACAAGTCGTGAGAGATAAACAGGTACGTCAGATTGTATTCGTCGCGCAAGTCCGCCAGCAGGTTGATGATCTGCGCCTGAATCGAGACGTCCAGCGCGGAAATCGGTTCGTCCAGAACGACGAATTTTGGACTGAGAACCAGAGCGCGGGCGATGCACACGCGCTGACGCTGTCCGCCGGAGAACTCGTGCGGGTATCGGCTGATGTACGACGGGTCAAGCCCGCACTTTTTGAGCGTCTGGCAAACCAGGTCTTTGCGTTCGCTGGCTGTGTATCCGCCTTGAATAATCAGCCCTTCTTCGACAATGCTCTGAATGGTCATTCGCGGATTGAGCGACCCGTACGGATCCTGAAAGACGATTTGCATGTCCTTTCTCAGCGCGCGCATTTGCGACGTTGACGCGTTGGCGATGTCGGTTCCGTTATAAAAAATCTTGCCGGAAGTCGGCTCGATAAGTCGAAGAAGCGTTCTGCCGGTTGTGGTCTTTCCGCAGCCGGACTCGCCGACCAGCGACAGCGTTTCTCCCTCGGGAATGTCGAACGAGACGTCGTCAACAGCATGGACGTTTGCCACAACGCGCGAGAAAATGCCTTTTCGGATGGGAAAATACTTGACCAGATTCTGAATGGACAACAACGGCTGTTTTGAATTGGATAACATCAGGGAATATTCTAAAAAACTGGTTTTAATGTTTGGCTGACAACGGCTTTTCGGACGGCGTCTATTTCTTTTCGACGTCAAAATGGCAGCGAATGCAATGGTTGTCTGAAATCATGCGAAGATCCGGCTCCGTCTCCTTGCAGATCGGCTGGCAGTACGGACAGCGGGCGTGGAACTTGCATCCCGGCGGGAACTGGGTCGGAAGGGGAACCATGCCGGGAATGGTAAACAGTCTGTCGTGAACGCCGGCTGACAGTTCCGGCCTGGACTTGAGCAGCCCGAGCGTGTACGGATGCCGCGGGTTGGCGAACAGTTCCGCCGCCGGGGCGCGCTCTACGATTTTGGACGCGTACATGACCGCGACTTCGTGAGCGGTTTCTGCAATGATGCCCAAGTCGTGAGTGATAATCATAATCGACATTCCCAGGCTTTCCTGCAGGCTGCGAAGCAAATCCAGAATCTGCGCCTGAATGGTAACGTCCAGCGCGGTTGTCGGCTCGTCGGCAATGAGCAGGTCCGGCTGGCAGGACAACGCCATGGCAATCATCGCTCGCTGACGCATGCCGCCGGAATACTGGTGCGGATACTCCGCCGCGCGGCGCGCCGGGTCTGGGATTCGAACCTTGTCGAGCATCTCGACGGCTCTGTCCCACGCTTCCTGCTTGGTCAGCTCGGGATTGTGAATCAGAACGGCTTCCGCGATCTGGTATCCGACTGTAAACACCGGGTTGAGCGACGACATCGGCTCCTGAAAGATCATGGCAATTCGCTTGCCGCGAATCTTTCGGATTTCCTGTTCCGACATCTGAACCAGGTCTGTATAGGTTGGATTGGGAACGTCGTTGCCGTCGTTGTACTGTTTCAGACATCCGGAATCCAACAGCAGGATTTCTCCGCCGTCGATTTTGCCCGGGTGCGCGACCAGCTGCAAAATGGACATCGCCGTAACGGACTTGCCGCAGCCGGACTCGCCGACAACGCCCAGCGTCTTTCCGATGGGAATTGAGAGGCTGACGTCGTCGACCGACTTAACCAGCCCCCCTTCGGTATGAAAATACGTCTTCAGGTTTTTAATTTCGATTAAATTCATAATATATATAATAACTTATAACGGCGTCCGTGTAAAGACGGTTCTTCTTATTATTTATATTTTACACAAAATTAAAAACATTGCAAGGGCAATAGGGGGGGAAATTAGGCAGTAGGCAGTAGGCAGTAGGGAGTAGGGAATAGGGAATAGGGAGTAGGGCTTAATGGAAGGCGGTAATGGAGCGACCATCGGGAGCGGAATTACGCAGTTCGCCGAAGGCGAACCAAAACGTTTGTCCTGCGCACGTACACGGATGAGCCCGGCGCGCGGCAGTCCCCTGCCGCCGAAGAAAATCCTCACGCGGAGCCGCGGAGTTGCGGAGAAAGCCTCACGCAAAGAACGCAAAGTAATCAATAGGCTTCCGCTTGCGTCGGGGACTGCGGCGGCTTGACGCCGCCTTGTCCAACGCCCCGCTGATAATCTAAGACGCAGTCGAATATCATACCGGGTCGCGGACGAAGTCCGCCGAAGAATTTTTAACCACAAAGAACACAAAGAACACAAAGAAATCTTTAAAACTTTGCGTCCTTTGCGAACTTCGCGTGAGATTTTTCGGGCGTCTCGCAACCCGTTTTGTTCGCCTGTCGGCGAATGCGTAATTCCGCTCCCGATGGTCGCTCCATTACCGCCTTCCATTTCTTTGCGAACTTCGCGTGAGATTTTTCGGGCGTCTCGCACCCCGGCTTGCCTTGTTTTTTAAAACTTCGCGAACATCCTCCGCATCTCCGCGTCTCCGCGTGAGTTTTGCCCGGGCGTTTACGCAACCCGGCTCGCCTTGTTTTTTAAACTTCGCGAACATCCTCCGCATCTCCGCGTCTCCGCGTGAGCTTTTAAAAAGGGAATAAGGAGGGATTATTTTCGCCGATCTTTCAAATAAGGCTCGATTTGCAGCAGCGGGTCGGGCGAGGCGACGTCTCCGCCGAAGACGTGAGCCGCTTCCCGGCAGCCGCCGTGACAGTGCGACAAATCCTTGCAGCCGGCGCAGATAGCCGGGATGTAGTCGGATTTGATAAACCTTTGCCAGTACGAATGCTGGGGAATGACGTTGGGGATTTCGTCCCAGCGGCACAGCGTCGTCGGAGAATGGTTGCAGACTTTCAAATAGCCGTTGGGGTCTAAGGCGCAAAAATGCTTTGCCGCGCTGCACGTCGACGCAATCGACAAATACCGGTATTTTTTCGGGTTCTTAATCGCGCAGTAGGGCAGTTCCGTTCCGATATATCCCTTTTTGCCTGCTCGCGTCAGAACCTCTTCCGCCGTGTCGAACAGCTCGTTGAGCTCCTCCCCGTTAAGAAGCAAATCCTGATGGCTCATTCCGCGCCCGCCCGGCATGAACCGGTTAATCAGAACGTAGTTCGCCCCGTTGATTAACGGGTATGCGATGTTCTCGTACAGTTCCGGCAAATTCGTCCTGGAGACGGTTATATTGGCGCAAGTTCGTATGCGCCGCGCTTTGGCTTGACGAAACAACTCCAGTGTATGATTCACGCCGTCAACGCCCGTCGTCTGCTGATAGGTTTTAATACCCGGTACGGACAACGACAGCAAAATTTTCAGCGGGCGGATAAAATCCAGAAAATCTTCGTCGATTAAATAGCCGTTGGAAATGATCCCGACTTTCAGTTTCAGCTCTCGCCGCGTATAGAGCAGAATCTCCCGGAAATCGCTTCGCGACGTTGGCTCGCCGCCGCTGAAGGTTACCTGACCGACGCCGCAGGACTTGAGCATTTTCAGTGCGTCTTTGAGTTCTCCGGTCGACAGTTCGCTGCGCGGGTATTCGCCGGCGGACGCGTTCTCCCACGGGCAATAGCAAAACGGACAACGATACGGACAGCGAAACGTTACCTCAAAAATAGCGACGTCCGGCAGAATCTTCTTCTTTTTCCAGAAGTTGAACAGGAAGCTCATCTCAAAGGCGTTCTAAAAGTGCATTACTCTTCCGTTGGGGTGTCGGAATTGTCATTAGTTTCAGCGTTATCGACGTTATTGACCGACGATTCCTGCTTGACTTTTTCGTAGTACTGCTGAACTTCCTCCAGACCGGGGTCAGCTTCTTCATCTGATGACTGCGGTTCCCAATTTGGAGCCAAAAAATCGTATAAAGAATCTGAGTCAGAATTGCCATTATCATAAGAAGAATTATTATCAGAAACATTAATCCTATAATAACACATTGTTCTTACCCTATCGTCAGGTGCGTTTAAAATTTCGTCTTCTTCCTCGACAGGCGCTTCTTCTTCGTCCTCCGGGTCTGCGTGACGATAACACGTTACTGTCGGTTTGCTGCAGGACGTTCCCAAAAGAAACAGCCCGCTGATTACTCCCAGGAATCCGAGTAAACGGCGCTTCCATCGCGGACGCGTCTTCTTTTGCGGTTTCCGCTCTTGCTGGCTTTGACGAAGTTCGTCCAGTTGTTCGTTGATTCTGTCCCGTTCGGTCTGCGGCGTTGAATTAGAATTTTCTGTATCCATGATTGCGTGATTGGTCTATTGTTCCTGTTCAGGTTCCGATTCCGCAGGCGCTGGCTCCGGGGCAGATTCCGGTTCGGAGTTGTCAAAGAACTCAAAGTCATAACACATAATTTCCGGCGAGTCGTCCGGCTCCTGAACGGGAATTTTACCCCTGTCTGGAATCGTCTTTATGACGTAACAGGTAACTTGAGGCGTGCAGGACGTTCGCCAAAACAGAAACAGCCCGCCAACGGCGCACAGCCCCCACCACAAGTATGTCCACCATGAACGAGGAGTGTCGTTTGCAATGTCGTCGAAGTCGGTGGGATCCTGCTGGCTTTCGCGCAGTTCGTCCAGCTGATCGTTGAGTTTATCCCGATCTGTCTGCGGCGTTGAATTGGAATCTTCTGTATCCATTTTGAGTTAAAAATTGTTATACGTCCCAAAGAATCAAAAATCTCCATTTTTAACAATTATAAATCCGTTACGGGTAATTGTCAATAGGAGTGGCGAGTTGCGAGTAGCGAGTTGCGAGAAAAAATGGTTTATCTGATAATTTGGCGTCTGTTAAGTTAAGCCGCAAAGAACGCAAAGAACGCATAGTTTTTAAAACTTCGCGAACATCCTCCGCTCCTCCGCGCCTCCGCGTGAGATTTTTCCGGGCGCTTACGCAACCAGTTTGTTCGCCGTTACGTTCGCTTCGCTCACGCCCACGGGTTTACACCCGTGGCTCGCCTAAGCGTAATTCCGTTCGCTGCGCTCACTCCATTACCACCTTCCATTTCTTTGCGAACTCCGCGTGAGTTTTCCGGGCGCTCCATTGCCGTTTAACTCTTTTTGACAGTTACCGCACGTCAGCCAGAACGCCCATGGCGGCGACGATGCGCTGGATGTCGTCCGTCGAGGCGATAAACGGCGGCATGGTATAGACGAATTTCCCGTACGGACGAAGCCAGACGCCGGTTTCCCGGACGGTTTTCCGGACGAAGTCGGGGCAGGGGAGCTTTTCCACTTCCAGAACGCCGACTGCGCCTAAAACGCGGACGTCGCGGACGTTGGGCAGAGTCCGAAACGGTTCCAAGCCCGCCTTCAGTTCACTCTCAATTCGTTTGACGTTCCCTTGCCAGTCGTAACTGTCAAGCAGCCGGACGGCGGCGGCAGCGGCGCGGCACGCCAGCGGGTTTGCCATGAACGTCGGACCGTGCATGAACGCGGGAATCGCGTCGGCAACCGCAGACGACGCAACCGCCGCGGCAAGCGTAATCGTCCCGGCGGTGAGCGCTTTCCCGATGCACATAATATCGGGAGTAACGCCGGCATAATTTTGCGCCCAGAGTTCGCCCGTCCTGCCGAACCCGGTTGCGATTTCGTCGAAAATCAGCAGAATGCCACGGCTGTTACATTCTTCCCGAAGTCGGCGGAGATATTCCGGATGATAGAAGTACATCGCGTTTGCGCCCTGAAATATCGGCTCGATAATCACCGCCGCCAGTTCCGAATCGCGCTCGTGCAGCAAAGCCGCAATCGCGTCGAAATCGCTTTCCACCCACGGCTGACCGAACCGACATTGCGGCTGCGGCGCGAAATACTGACGCGGCAGAAGCCCCTGAAACATCGCGTGCATGCCGTCGGGATCGGAAACGGACATCGCGCCAATCGTGTCGCCGTGATACCCGCCTTTGAGAGCCGCGATCTTTCGACGGTCAGGCCGTCCAACCGCCTGCTGGTACTGAATCGCCATTTTTAGCGCGCATTCCACCGCTACAGACCCGGAATCGGCATAGAATATCTTGTCCAGACCCGGCGGGAGAACGCGCAGCAGTTCCGCCGTCAGTTCCTCCGCCGGTTCGTGTGACAGACCGGCAAACATGACGTGCGGCATTTGCAGAGCCTGCTGACGAATCGCTTCGACAACGGTTGGCTGAGCGTGTCCGTGCGAGGCGCACCACCAGCTCGAGATTCCGTCCAACGCCTCCGTGCCATCGTCCAGAACGATTGTCATGCCGGAACTGCTGACGACGTTAAACGCAGCCGGCGGGTTCTTCGCCGAGGCGTACGGTTTCCAGATGTGCGCTTGTGTATTATAATCTGTCATATTGATTGACGTTTACTTGGTAAATTCAGAAAACAATGCAGAAAAGTCGACCGACGGCAAACCGTCCGGCAACTGGCTTAAATCGACTTTCGGGACGACGGACAGGGCAGGGCGGAGACCATTTATCCGCATGTATTGAGTAATATACTCAGCAGAATCGCGGTCGATAGCCGGGTCGACGTCTGGACAGTAATTGTACGCCACGCCCAAGACGTCCAGCCCGCGAGCCTGCGCCGATTCCAGCGACAAAATCGTATGGTTGACGCTGCCCAGCTTGCCGGACGAGACGAGAATCAGCCGCCAGCCCTGCGCCGCCGCGAAATCGACGGTCAGCAAATCCTCCGTCAGCGGAACCGCCAGTCCGCCTGCAGCTTCAATCAGAACGACGTCGTATCGGCTTTGTAACAGTGTAACGCATTGAGCGATTCGGTCAACGTCAACCGTCTTGCCGTCCAGCCGGGACGCCATCAGCGGCGAGGCGGGAAACGAGAAAATCTGCGGAGCGGTCAGCCCCAGCGCGTCTTCCGGGAACGTCCTACCCATCATGGCGCGATGAAGGTTGAGGTCTTCCGAAAAGCCGACGTTGCCCGTCTGAACCATCTTGACGGTAATCGCGTTGACGCCCCGCGCCAGCAAATACCGCGCCATCAGCCCACAGACAACTGTCTTGCCGACGCCGGTGTCGATGCCGCCGACAAGTATCGCTTTTCCGTTACGTGTACAATCGTTCATTTTTGAAATTCGAAAGTTTTAGAAGTCCTCAAGCCGGGATAAAAAGGCGTCGTCGTCGGAAATCTCCCGGCCGCGGGTTGTCAAATAGCCGCCGGTTATAACGGAGTCCAGCCCGGAAAGCATCAGCAGACCCTGGAAATCTTTCATCGTCGTTTCGCGCCCGGCGCAGAATTTAACCGACTTTGTCGGGTTGACAAGCCGGAACAGGGCGGCGGTTTTGGCGACGTCCGCGGGACGCATTATCGGCAGATCTTCCAGCGGGGAACCTTTAATCGGCAGCAGAACGTTGAGGTTAATCCCGTCGACGTCCCGCTCCTTGAGCGCAAACGTCATATCGACGCGGTCTTCCCACGTCTCGCCCAGCCCGATAATGCCGCCGGTGCAGTTGGTGATTCCGTACTCCTTCATCAGGCGAATCGTCTCGATTTTCTCCTCGATGGTATGCGTCGTGGCGATCAGTTCCGAGTACCGCGCCGGGTTGGTCTGAATGTTCATGTTGTAACGCCAAACGCCGTGTTTCGCCAGCAGCGCGACGCACTCTTCCGACAGGATTCCCAGCGACGCGCAGACCTTCATGCCCGGCAGGGAATTGAGA
>JAFZAL010000047.1 GCA_017557195.1 Thermoguttaceae bacterium
ATACTCTTTTTCTCTCCCCCGCGCCATTGGGCGCGGGGGGAGAGAAAAAGAGGTTGACTCGATTAGAAAGAATCTGGTTTACCTCGTCCCGGCGGTTAAAACCGCCGGTTACAAAGGTTTCGTCCCTTCGGGACTATGCGGACTATCGTCCGCCACCCCCTTACCCCCTATTACTAATATGATTTTTGAAGGAGATTTCCATAACGACGAGTTTCGTTATCAGTTTGCTATCGTGGTGGCGAAGTTCAACAAGACCATTACGCAGCGTCTTTTAGACGGCGCGCTTTGGCGGTTGAAACAAGCCGGGGTGTCGGAACGTCAGATTGACGTCTTCTGGGTTCCCGGCTCGTATGAACTGCCAGCTCTTGCGGATTCCCTTGCCGCTACCAGAAGATATAAAGCTATTATTTGTCTGGGCGCGGTGATTAAAGGCGAAACGACGCATGACATGCACATAAATCAGTCTATCAGCCGTCATTTTATCGACATTTCACGCGAATACAGGATTCCCGTCATGTTTGGCGTTCTGACTTGCAACACTGTCGAACAGGCGAACGCGCGCTCTGTTGCAGTTGAACAACTGTATCCGTCCGGAAGGCTGGACGCTCAAAACGCTCCAGATAAAACCGTCGCCGCTCACCTGGGCAACAAGGGCGTCGACTGCGCTGAAGCCGCGATGGAAATGGTAGACCTGTTTCAACAAATCGATGAAATGGAAAGTGACATCATTTGACAATATTGAATTGATATTCTAATTTTTTTGATGCAGACATAATCCCAATGAACAGGATGCCGCTTTTTCTGCTGTATGTATTCGCACTGTGCCTGCTAGCCGGGTGCGAGATGAAAACCGAGTCCGACGGGAAGATTGTTCTCAACGGGAACGTCGACGACCGGGAGGTCAACGCCTCGTTTTTGGTTTCGGAACGAATTGCGACGGTCAACGTTGAAGAAGGTTCCGCTGTCAAGCAGGGCGATTTGCTGGCGACGCTGGAAACGGTTCGAATTGAAAACCGGATTGCAGAAGCGCAGGCGGCGGTCGACGCGGCTCAGGCGAACGTTCAGGTCGCTCAGGCGGCAATAGAGGCGGCTCAGGCGGCTTTGGACAAGGCGGTTAACGGCAACCGAAAAGAGGACATTGACCTGTCCAAAGCGGCGGTTGAGGTCATTGACGCTCAAATTCACGCGGCGGAAAATCTGTACGAACGCAATAAAAAGCTGTCGGCGGAAAGCGGAATCCGCGCAGTTTCTGAACAGGATTTGGACAACGCTGAGTCCAATTTCAAAAAACTGGTTGCTCAGCGAAAGGTGGCGCAAACCAACGTCGATAAAATGCTCGCCGGTTCGAGAGCAGAGGATATCGACGCGGCGAAAGCGGCTCTCGAGCAGGCGAAGGCGCAAAAGATCGCGGCGGAAGCGGCGGTCGTTCAGGCGCAGGCGGCTCTGACGACTCAAAAACAGGTTCTGGCGGACTGCAAGCTGTTCTCTCCGTGTAACGGCGTCGTTCGCAGCCGGGTTCTGGAGCCGGGCGAAATGGCGGCGCCGCAGTCGCCCGTTTTGATTATTGCCGTCGAGAACCCGAAATGGGTTAGAGTCTATCTCAATGAAACGCTCTTAACGAAAGTTAAACCGTCGGACAAAGCCCTTGTTCGCGTTGACGGCATGGCGGACAAACCCTTTGAGGGCTGGGTCGGGTACATCTCCCCGACGGCGGAATTCACGCCTAAAAACGTCGAGACGCCGGAACTGAGGACGTCGCTGGTTTACGAGGTTCGCGTTTTCGTCAACGACCCGGAAGGGAAACTGAAGCTGGGCGCGCCCGCGACGGTCGAGATTAATTAGGAATTCGGAATGCGGAATTCGGAATTACGCAAGCGTCACAAAAGATGAATCCGGTCATTTCCTGCAATCATCTGTCGAAAACGTTTCGGGAATCGGACCAGGTTATTCGGGCGGTTCAGGACGTCAGTTTTGAAGTCCAGCCGGGAACGATAACCGGGCTTCTCGGTCCGGACGGCGCTGGGAAGACGACGCTTATTCGCTGCGTCTGCGGGCTGCTGCGCCCAGACAGCGGGTCGGTTTCCACCTTGGGATACGATTCCGTCAAACAGTCCGGCAGAATTCAGGAATCCGTCGGGTACATGCCGCAAAAGTTCGGTTTGTACGAAAACATGACGGTTGAGGAGAACATCCGCCTCTATGCTCAGCTGCATGGCATTCCCAAAGAGGATTACGAAAGCCGCGTCCCGATGCTGTTGGAACGAAACCGATTGTCGGAGTTCACCTCTCGCATGGCGGGCAAACTCTCCGGGGGAATGAAACAGAAGCTGGCTCTGATTTGCGCTCTGATTTCCCGCCCTCAACTGATGGTCTTAGACGAACCGACGGTTGGCGTTGACGTCCTGGCGCGCCGGGAACTGTGGAACATTCTGCGTCAGACCGTTGAAGAAGAATCCATGACCGTTCTGGTCAGCACCGCATACATGGACGAAGCCGACTACTGTGACAGAACGCTGATTCTCTTTGAAGGGAAACTGTTGGCGGATAAGACGCCGGTGGAGGTAAAGGAATTAGGCAATAGGCAAGAGGCAATAGGCAGTAGTGAAGCAAACTCTACTGCCTACTGCCTACTGCCTACTGCCTCCTTTGAAACCGGCTTTATGCAGCTTCTGACTGGCTCTGTTCCGGAACCGCTGAAACGGAACAATCCTGTAGACGACTCTGCGCCGGAAATGATTCGCGTGGAGAATCTGGTTAAGCGGTTTGGCGATTTTACTGCGGTCAATCGCGTGTCGTTTTCCGTTCATCGGGGAGAGATATTCGGACTTTTGGGAGCGAACGGGGCGGGAAAGACGACGACGTTTCGAGCCATGTGCGCTTTAAGCCGGGCGGACGAGGGAACGATTCTTTTCGACGGCAAACCACTGGAAAAGAATCTGGAATACGTCCGAAACAACATCGGGTACGTCGCCCAAAAGTTCTCGCTTTACGGGGACATTACCGTTATACAGAACTTGAAATTTTTCGGCGGGGCGTACGGGTTGTACGGGAAGAAGCTCCAGGAGCGAATCGACTGGGCGTGCGAAACGCTCAACCTGACGGAGTTTCTCAAACTGCCGGCGGCGCAGTTGTCGATGGGATACAAACGGCGTCTGGCGATGGCGTGCGCCTTGCTGCACAACCCGCCGATTCTGTTTCTCGACGAGGCAACGTCCGGGGCTGACCCGATCGCCCGGCGCGAGTTCTGGAAACGCATTCTCGCCCTGGCGGACGACGGCGTCGCGGTTGTCATTACCACCCACTTTCTCGACGAAGCGGAATATTGTGACAAAATACTCATTATGCGCGACGGCTGTGAAGTCGCGTCTGGAACGGTGGCGCAGGTTATCGCCCAGGGGAACGGCGCGACGCTCGAAGACGCCTTTGTCAACATCGTTTCCCGAAGTTCAGAAACGGAGGCGGAGCCATGAGTCTGTCCCGACTTCTTATTCTGACGCGAAAGGAATTCGTTCAGCTCGTCCGCGACCCGTTGAGCGTTGTAACAGGAATTCTGCTGCCGATTATGCTCCTGCTCATCTGCGGCTTTGGCATGTCGACCGACGTGAGAAACATTCGCCTGGCGATTGTCGTTCCGGAGTCCTCTCCAACCGCCAGCGCGATTGCCGCCCGATTCCAATCCAACGGCTTTTTCGACGCTGTTATTGTCCGCTCGACCGAAGAGGGCAAAGAGCTTATACGAACTCATCAGGCTGACGCCTGTCTGTTTCTGCCGAGAAACCTTTCCCGCCGCGTTACACAGGCGGACGTTCAGATTCTCGTCGCCGTCAACGCCTCAAACCCTTCGCCGGGATACCTCAAACAGAGTTACATTCAGTCTTCGCTGTTAAACGCGTTAAACAAAATCAGCGAGTCCGGCGACCAGCAAACCATCAGCAGAGAGCATGCGTCGAGAGGAATTGAGATTCAAACCCGGCAGTGGTTTAACGACGCCAACCGGAGCGTCTATACAATCATTCCCGGGATTATCGTCGTTATTTTGACGATTATCGGCTGTCTGCTGACCTCGATTGTTATGGCGCGAGAATACGAACAGGGCAACATGGAAAGCCTGTTTGTAACGCCGATGAAATCGACGGAAATTATCCTGGCGAAAATGATTATCAACTTCTGTCTGGGAATTATCGGGCTGTTTATCGCTCTGGCTATGGCGCGATACATTTTCGGCGTCCCGATGAGAGGGAACGTCTTTATTTTGCTTTTCGGATCAAGCCTGTATTTGATTATGTCGCTGGCGATTGGGATTCTCATTTCCAGCGCGGCGAAAAACCAGTTTATCGCCATTTCGCTGGCGTCATTCATCTCGTTTTTACCGTCGTATTTGCTGTCCGGTTTTTTGTTTGAAATTAAGAGCATGCCGACGTTTTTGCAGTACATAACGCTGATCGTGCCCGCTCGATATTACGTTGACTTTTTACAGACGTCGCTGTTGGTCGGCGACGTCTGGCCCAATATTTTGAAAAACTGTGGAGTTTTAATCCTCATGACAGTCGTCCTGCTGTTCCTGGCAAGATTGAGTTGTCCCAAGAGACTTTAGGCAGTAGGCAGTAGGCAAGAGGCAGTAGGACGCAAGCGTCTCACAAATTCCTCTCGCAACTCGCCACTCGCAACTCGCAACTAATTATGCGAATCCTGATCCGCGTTTACGCCCTGCTGATTAAAGAGCTATGCCAGCTGCTGACAAACCCGAAAGTTCGAATGAGTTTGTTTATTCCGCCGCTGCTGCAGCTGATATTTCTTGGCTATGCGGCGACGATGGACTTGAAGTACGTCGACTGCGCGATTCTGGATTACTCTCATTCGCCGGCGTCGCGGGAGCTGATAAGCTGTTTTACCGGGTCGCCCACGTTTCACGTTCACGAGCCGCTTGTCAACGAAGCCGACATGAGAGAACGCATCAACACGCGAGCGCTTCAGCTTGCCGTTGTCATTCCCGCCAATTATCAGCAGGCGGAAATGGGGCATGCAAAGGCAACCGTTCAGATCATTGTCGACGGCCGCAGCGCCAACTCCGCCGGCATGGCGTTGGCGTACGCGACGAACGTCGTCAATAACCATTGGCTGGAAAAGGCGGCGAAACGAAATCGAATCCGCATTGAAACCCGGGCGTGGTACAACCCGAATTTCAATATGCAGTTTTTTATGGTGCCTTCGCTGCTGGCGCTGATTGCTCTGATTGACATCATGCTCGTCAGCGCGCTGTCGATTGTCTCGGAACGCGAGGCGGGCACGTTCGACCAGCTCCGCATGACGCCGTATTCCTCTTTGGAATTGCTTATAGCAAAAGGGTTCTCGACGCTCATTGCTGGGGGATGCCAGCTGGCGGTAGGTTTGGCAGCGGCGATGCTGTGGTTTCAGGTTCCGTTTAACAGCTCGTACGCTCTGCTGACGGCGCTGCTGCTTTCCTTCCTCGGCTCGTCGATTGGAATTGGACTTCTCATTTCCACGCTGACGGAAAATCAGCGGCAGTCGATTATTGTGATGTACCTTGTCGCTGTCCCGTTTGCGATGCTGTCGGGAATGGGCACGCCGCTGGAATCCATGCCGGACGTCTTCCAGCAAGCCATGATAATCAACCCGATGCGACACGGCATTGCCGCCTTGACGAGAATCTTTTTGGAAGGCGCGACTTTCTGGGAACTGCGTCACTCGTTTTATTTGCTCTGGGGAATCGCCGTCGGCTCGTTTACGCTGGCGTACTTCTTCTTCGTTCATAGAAGAAATGATGGATAGACGAGACAGTAGGCAATAGGCAGTAGGCAGTAGACAGTAGGGGTTCCAGATAACACAATCTGGCATTTTACACTTCTCGGCGTTTCGGACGCTTAATTTCCGCCCCCCATTTCTTTTCGCAAAAAGACAAAAAATTTTTCGCAATAGTGCATTGTTTTTCTTAAAAGAACTTGATATAATAAACGTTAGTGAGGTAATAGCCAATAGCGTAAGGCGTTAGTATGAGAATAATATCTACTGTCTATTGCCTACTGCCTACTGCCTGATCTCGAACCCCTAACCCCACCTCAATGCCATGAAAAAATGCGTCTCAATTCTGTTAGCGCTGGTTTTGCTGACCATAGCGGGATTGTCTTGCGGACAAGACAACCAGTTGATCAAACCGGCGTCCGTTCATAACAAGCCGCGGCCCAATAACGGCGACGTTCCCCTGAACACGGTCGATTCTTGCCGGCGTCTGATTAACGACCTCATCGCGACGTACGCCGACGATTTCCCGGACGGGGAGAAGTATCTCGCTCAGCTGGACGAAATCGCCGCTAAACTTGAGGCAAACCCCAACGACGGCGATGCGAAAAACGCCTTGGAAGCTCTGGTTCGAAAAGTCGCGTTGGCGAACCCGCTTCTGGACGAGTTCAATAAAATCGTCGTCGTTCGACGTTCCGGCAACATGGGATTTACCGGCTTGAACGCCTATACAAACGACACCGTTCAGCGTGAAAACCATGACAACGAACTCATGGCGCTGACCAATTACCGGACGGCTGACCCGAAAAACGCGAAGCTGGAACCGATCTTCCGCCATCCGTACAGAAAAGGCGTTATGCGCGACATCAGCCTGTCCTTCGACGCCAAAAAGATTATGTATTCCAGCATTCTGGAGAACGGCCGCTGGGGCGTTTTCGAGATTGACCTCAACGGGAAAAATCTCAACGTTCTCACGCCGACCGATCAGCCGGACGTCGACTGGTACGACAGCTGTTATCTGCCGGAATCGCCGTATATCGTCTCGGCGTCAACGGCGGGAATTCAGGGCTTGCCGTGCGAGAACGGCGGGCGCGTCATGGTCAACCTGTACCGCGTCAATACGAAAACCAAAGAAACCCGTCAGCTGACATTCGAGCAGGACTCTGACTGGCATCCGACTGTGATGCACAACGGTCAGGTCATGTACCTTCGCTGGGAATACACAGACGTTCCGCATTACTTCTCGCGTTACGTCTTTTCGATGAACCCGGACGGACGCAACCAGCGCGCGCTGTGGGGGTCGGGAAGCTATTTCCCCAACGCCTATAAACACCCCAAGCAATGCCCGGGCGACAGCACGAAGCTCATCGGCGTTGTCAGCGGACATCACGCCATGCCGGAAATGGGACGGTTGCTGCTGATCGACCCCAATAAAGGGCGGTACTATCCAATGCGATTCCGTCCGGAAAACAAGGAATGGGGCGAGGGCGGCACGTTCCTCAACTTTATTCCCGACATTCTCCCGGCGGAAGTTACCGGCTGCGTTCAGGAACTCCCCGGCTACGGTCGCGACGTGGTCGGCAACATCTGTGACGACGTCGCCGGCGGCGCGAAACACTGGTTTGCTCATCCGTTCCCGCTGTCGGACAAATACTTTTTAGTCTGCAAGCGAGACTACGATATTTTCAGCATCTATCTCATTGACGTTTTCGACAACATGATTCTTCTGGCGCATTGCGACGGCAGCAACCTGTTGGAACCGCACCCGGTTCTGGCGCAGCCTGTCCCGCCGGTGATTCCAGACAACGTCGACATGAACAGAAAGACGGGCACTGTCTTCTGCACAGACGTCTATCTTGGCAGAGGCATGGAAGGCGTTCCCCGCGGCGCCGCGAAGAACATTCGCGTTATCGCCTATCATTACGGATACAACCATTCCGGCGGGCACGAATCCTGCGGTCAGCAGTCGTCGTGGGACATCAAGCGCGTTTTGGGCACGGCGAAAATCGAAGACGACGGCTCTGTTTTCTTTGAAGTTCCCGCCAACACGCCCTTTGCAATGCAGGTCCTGGACGAAGAAGGGGCGGCTATCGCGCTGATGCGATCCTGGACAGTCGTCATGCCGGGCGAAGCGCTGTCCTGCAACGGCTGTCACGAAAACGCCAACGATGTTACTCCGGCTAAGATGACCATCGCGTCTCGAAAAGCGCCGCAAAAGCTCACGCCGTGGTACGGCCCGGCGCGATCCTGGGGATTCCAGGCGGAACTTCAGCCGACGCTGGACAAATACTGCGTCGGATGTCACAACGATAACGACAAAGCCGGCGGCTTGTCGTTTGTACCGCACAATGCGGGAAACTGGGTTTCGGATACGTCTTACGCTGCGATTAACCCGTACGTCCGCCGTCCGGGTCCGGAAACCGACCTCGACGTGATGAAGCCGATGGAATACCACGCTTCGACAAGCGAATTGATTCAGATGCTCAAAAAGGGACATCACGGCGTTGAACTGCCGAAGGAAGCCTGGGAACGGTTCTATACGTGGATTGACCTCAACGCGCCGTATACCGGCATGTGGAACAACCCCGGCAGAGAAAATCGACGTCTGGAACTCCAAAAGCTCTACGCGGGCATTGAAGACAACCCGGAAGAAGAATATCGTCAGTCGCTTGCCGCTCGCGAGAGCAATATCGAGCCGATTATTCCTCCGCCTCAGCCGTTCGTTCAGCCGGACAACCTCTCGGTGGAAAACTGGCCCATGAGTCGTTCTGCGGCAGCGAAACTGGCAGGCGGAAACGTCCGCGAGAAGATGGAAATCTACATCGGGCAAGACCACGCCGGCAATGACGTTTATATAACGATGGTGAGAGTCCCGGCGGGCAAGTACATCATGGGTTCGGAAGACGGGTTCCCGGACGAACGCGCCCGGGCTGTGGTGGAAATCAAAAAGCCGTTCTGGATGTCCGAAACGGAAATTACCAACCAGCAGTACGAATGTTTCGACCCGGCTCACGACACGCGCTATCATCGTGAAGACGGCAAAGACCATACGACGCCGGGATACATCGCCAACCATCCGCTTCAGCCCGTTGCCCGAATCTCCTGGATTGAAGCGTCGAACTTCTGCAAGTGGCTTAAAGGACGCTGTGGAAAGAACGTCGCGCTCCCGACGGAAGCTCAATGGGAATGGGCGGCGCGCGCCGGCAGCGACAAACAGTTCTTCTACGGCGACTGGGATACCGACTGGACGAAATGGGCGAACCTCGCCGACGCCGACCTGTACAACACGTACACGACGTGGGAAGGCGGGAGCATGATTCACCGCCGACGTCCGCATACGGAATCCAAGACGTTCCCGCTTCGCGACGACCGTTACAAGGACAACTGGTTTACCGTCGATTACGTCAAGCAGTGTTCGCCCAACGCCTTTGGTCTGTACGACATGGTTGGCAACGTTTCCGAATGGACGCGGTCCGACTACAAGCCGTACCCGTACAAAGACAACGACGGCCGCAACTCGGGTTCAGACAGAACGAAGAAAGTCGCCCGCGGCGGCAGCTGGAACAACCGACCCGTTTCCGCCGGCTCCAGCGTCCGATTCCCGTACCAGCCCTGGCAGAAGGTCTACAACGTCGGATTCCGCGTTATTATTGAAGAGTAACAAATCTGAGTAACGTCAGATTCAATTCTCATATAAAACAAACAGAGCAGGGGAGTTTTTCCCTTGCTCTGTTTTAATTTGCAGCCTTTTGAAAAAGAGCTGGTTATTTCAAAGCATTAATTTCCGTTTGGAGATTCTCCAGAAACTTCCCGGCGTGCGAGCCGTCCATTTGTGTATGATGAAACTGAAAAGAAATGGTCAGATAATATCTGAACCATTTCTTTTTGTATCGTCCCCAGATGAGAAACGGGTTGTTGAAAATGCCGCTGTACATGCCGACCGCGCCGTCAATTTCGGTGTCGACGATAGCGGACGTCCCAATAACCATGCAGTCTTTTGACAGGTCTACGTCCAGCTTTGTCCGAATCGCTTCCGCCGAAAGTTCCAAGTATTCCTTATTGAACGTTTCCAGGTCTTCAGAAAAAGGAACGTCGCAGGAATAGATTTCGCCGTCTGAATTTTTAATAATCGCATTCACAGCGATATGATCGTATTGTATCAGCTTGTCCCCAACGGGAAGAAGATAGAATTCTTTAATCCCAACCGCGGCTTTTCCGATGCAGTAATCCAGAAGCATATTGAACTTCATGCCCCTTCTTTTGCTGACCTTAATCAGATTTGTAACGTCAAACGTTTTGAAAAAGGTAACCATCGGATTGGGAGCGTGAAGCCAGAATACATACGCATCAGCTCTGGTCGTGTCTTTGGGATTAACTTCTTTTGGCATAAATTCTCCTTGATTAGAGCTAAGAAGGAACTGGGAGAGACTGGAAATCCCAGCCTCTCCCAGCTTATTTATCATTCGCTTTTAAGAACCGGCTTTTTCGCGGCGGTTACTTCGTCCGGACGGCTGATGGCAGTCGTGTGCGGAGCGTGATGGAGGTATTCAGAATCCATCTCGACGATCTTTTTCAGACTTTCGACGGTGTAGTCCAGCATAGCCAGCGGTTCTGTTTCGGTCGGCTCGAACATGAGGGATTCATGAACGATCATGGGGAAGTAAATCGTCGGGGCGTGAATGCCGAAATCGAGAAGCCCTTTGGCGATTTCCATTGC
>JAFZAL010000048.1 GCA_017557195.1 Thermoguttaceae bacterium
AGATACGCCTAAACGCTGCAAACGAAAAAAAGAACGCTATACATACGACCTTCTTCAAAACAGACAAATAAACCAAACAAATATGGAATTCTCTTAAGTTGATACCTATGTGGCGCCTGTCTCGGGCGCCAACTTGACGGCGAAAGCCGTCAAGGGAACGTGGAAACCTCCAAAAATCTTTAGAACGTGTTACTCTCTCTGTCTCGCTGGTTCGCGGGCGTCTTCGCCCGCCACAGGAATCAAGCCTCGCCGGTCGCTTGCGTTTTAATCTATCTTTCTAACGGCAGACGTATAAATATTTCCATCTTTTTTTACTTCTTTTTCCAAAAAGTAGTTGCAAAAATCTAAAGTTGAACTATAATAATATCAGATATGGGTTTATTCCTTATATGGAATGGTTATATGTCTACCATATATTACAGGAAAAATTCCATGTTTTTCAAAGCTTTATTTCATCCGACGACTACTTACCGGATGAAACCTTTCTCTTTACCTAATCACGCTATACGATATGACGATACATCCTTCCTTCACCAATTGGGTATTTCGCGTTTGGATTGCATTTTTTGCATCCGTTTGCATTTTGGCGTCGGTTTATGCTGATACCGTCAATCTCTATTATGTCGATCCTTATGATGATTGTAACGAGACGTTCAAGACTTCCGGCAACGACGTTGGAGATGTGCTTAATTCTGGCTATTCAGGCAACACTCTCAAAATTACAGGTTCTACAACGCACAGCCAAAAGGTTACGACTAGCGGGCTTTCGATTTATGGCATTGACGACATTCGTCAAATAAACGTTCAGTCTTCCGATCCAAACGTTCCGTTTTATGCTTTTGCCAAGAATCAAGACCGCCTTAATCTTACGATGAAGAATATTGAATATTGCGGCAATGCAGACCAGAACGTTCGCAGCGTTTTTTTCAAAGACGAATACACCGGTACTTCATATAACGGTATGTCAGCGAATTGCTTTAACGTTACAATTTCGTCTTTTGTCGATCCCGATTCAGATGTATGCGTGTTTGATGTTGGCAACCCTAGTCCAGGTCCTAATTCCAGTATTACGCTGCTTTCGGATCCGGGATATCCTAATACTTTTTCCAACAATAAAGGCTGTATACGCGCCAGGGCCCTTAATTTTAATCCCGCTACTACAGCAAATGGTCCAACTGGCGAGTGGCATTTTAATAATAATTTTGCCAATAATGGCAGCGCATGGTATTGTTACCAATTACTATTGAAAGACGCTGGTACATACTTTTTTAAGGAGAATTCCGCTACTTTCAACGGCGGCGCGATTTTCAATACGGCTGATTATGACGGCGCAGGGACCGGAACGCAAGAGGCAATGTGTCACCTTAATCACAGCGAATCAATATTAAGATTTGAAGGCAATACTGCAGGCGAAAAGGGCGGCGCGATTTATGGTTATGAAAGTCAAATTCGCATAGGTGGTCAACAAAAAACATTTATAAATAACCGCGCGGGGATTGGCTTGGATGGAAAACTGTTATCTGATAATATCGTCAGCGGAAAAGGCGGCGCAATTTACTGCGAAATTGGGTCGTTAAATGAAGGATACGTTTATATATATAGAGGCGAAAATACATTCGAATCTAATTTGGCGTACGGCGACGGCGGCGCGATTTATAGCGAGAGAACTGTTCAAATCGGTTCTTGTACCAGCGTTAAATTTCAGAAAAATGTTGCAGGATTTACTGATGAAAGTACGGGAGAGTATCATCAAGGTAACGGCGGGGCGATTTATAGTAAGAAATCCACTTATATTGAAGACGCGCCATCGGAGTTCTCAGAGAACAGCGCTTATTATGGCGGGGCGATTTATAGCGAGCAGAGAGCGTATCTTTATTATTCGACAATGACGTTCTCTAATAACACAGCCACTCAAGGCGGCGCGATATATTCGCCGTATTTAGAATTATGGGGCGATACCTCCTCTATGACATTTACAGGCAACTATGGCGCTTTTTATGGCGCCGTAAACGACAAAGTTTGCGGCAACGACATCTATATGCCTGTAAACGAAGTTTATGCGCCCGTGCCCAGAGGTGGGGATGAGTGTACAAACCTGGCGTTTGTGGAAGCTGGCGCTTTTTCCTTCGACGGCGGCATTTACATCGAACGCGGCGTTTACGACGACAACCCCAATAATACTATTATCAGGGGAGCGCAAGTTACGATTGCCGGCAGAGCTAACGATTCCACAAACTATTATCAATTCCGAAGAACTTTCATTTCTAACGGCGGAAAATTAACGGCTAAATTAAATGAAATCGAAGGCGTTAATGGAATCATTACGATGGATAACAAGACAGATAAGCTCGAACTAAACGTAACTGGCGCCAATACAAAAAAGCTGACAATGAGCGTTAATTCTGAAGCTCCAGACGACGATTTAGCGGTTCAAGGCTCGGGCAAAATTGAAAAAACGGGCGATGGAACGCTGCAGATTTTAGCGGAAGCTGAAGGGTTAGTACGTGCGGAAAGCTTTGTCGTATCCTCCGGACGGTTAGATTACAAAGGTTACTATACCGGCGCGTTAGAAGTGGGCGGTTCTGAAGCCGAAGCGGTCTTTTCGCCCGGTAATTCTGTTGGCGACGCGTATGTTGAAGGAAACGTTAAAATCCGTAATAATGGGGCAGCCCTTTTTGAATTTGGAAAGCATCCAGACGGAGAGTCTCCAGACGACGATTTCAATCACGATGTATTATATATTACCAACGGAAATTTTTCTGCTGGCAATCAGATGATTAGTCTGTATTTTGAAGAAGCTGACGAAGCAGACTGGTCGTACGAAGGCTGTAAATACCTTCTCGTTTCCGGAGCCGGATTGCCGGAAGGGAAAGACTATACGCGCTGGCTTGACGGCAATTTTACGGGACTGTTCAGTCTGCTGAGTGAAAGTAACAATCTGTACCTTGTTTACCCTCTGCCCGAACCGATTCCAGAACCGTCAACATGGGCGCTGCTAGCGCTTGGCGCCGCGGGGTTGCTGTACGTTCGGAAACGAAAAAATTGAAAGGCGGTAACGGAGTTCGCGAAGCGAACGTAGTTACGCTTTGATCAAAGTGTAAAATACCATATTGCGTTAGCCGAAAACGCCCCCTGGATGGCGCCCGCCCTCGGGCGCCAACTTGACGGCTTGCCGTCAAGCAAAAGCGGAAGCCTCCAAAAATCTCCTGAACGCGGAAATTCCCTCCGCCCCGCCGGTTCGCGGGCGTCTTCGCCCGCTTTACTCGAAATTCGGCTGATACAGCTGCGATCCAGTTGTTCGGGCTGGTCTTCCTGCGAAAGAGCTGTTTTGTTACACGAAAAAGGCGCCCGAGGGCGGGCTCCATCCGAGGAGCTTGTTTGCTTCGTCGTTTTGTTATTTGAGCTTCGAGCTATTTATCATTCCGGTCGTCGTCGACGTCGGCGCGGGGCTTTTTCGACGTCTTCGCGTTCGAAGCGGTCTTCGATATCCTCGATTTCCTTCTGGCGGTCAGCGGCGGAACGGGAACGAGAGGAACGGCTGGGGCGTTCTGACGCCTTGCGGCGATCCAGGTTCATCGCAACCAGCGTGTCCATGACTTCGCGCCATGACGGGATGTTGACAGTCGGACGGCGCGGCTCGCCTTCGCGAACGGCGGATTCCCGCGGTTCCTTCGGTTCCGGCGCTTCTTCCGCATAACGGCGTTCTCGAGCGGGCTTTTGCTTCGGCTGACGACGCGGACGTTCTTCGTATTCGTCGACTTTGTCAAACGATTTGTTGGAGAAGTCGTCAGCGTCATCTTCGAATCGCTCTTCCTTTTTCGCTCGCTTTTCGAATTTCTTTTCCTTTTTCTCCGCTTTCTTTTCGCGCTTTTCAGCCTTTTCCGGCTTGGCTTTAGAAGCTCTTACCGGTTCGTCTTCGTCGTCGAACATGGAGAACGCGTCGGAAGGAATGTCGAAATCGTCTTCTTTCGCAGCTGGTTCTTCTACAGGCTTTTCTGCCTTGACGGGCTTTTCCTTCTTCGCCGGTTTCTTCGCCTTCGGCTTGGGCTGTTCGTCTTCGTCGTCGAACATGGAAAACGCGTCGGCGGGGATGTCGAAATCGCCGTCGAGATTGTTTGGTTCCGGTTCCGCTTTTTCTACCGGCTTTTCTTCAACCGGAGCAGACTTCGCGGCCTTCTTCGCGTTCTTCTTCTCTTTCTTGGCGGCTTTCTGGTTGACGCGGTCGATTTCGCTGTCGGGAATTAACTCGTCCAGCAAAGACGTTGAAGAAGACGTTGTATTGGAAGTAGTTTCCGGTTCCGGCTGATCCATGGCAACCGGCGCGACTTCGATTTGATGAACCGGGAAATAAACCGGCGTTTCTGTGGCGGCAGAATGAATTACAGAGTCGTCCATGACGCCGGCGGCGAACGATTCCGAAATCTGATCTTCTGGAATGGACGCTTTGACTTCAACAGTCGATTCCGCATCCTCAGCCGGCGCGGACTTGGTCTTTTTCGCTTTGCGGGGCTTGCGAGCCTTTTCGGGCTTTTCCTCTTTCACTTCAGGCGCCGGTTCGGGTTGGGCTTCTGCTTTTACGGCCTCTTTAGAACTCTGCTTTTTGGTTTTCTTCGCCTTCGGCTTGGGCTGCTCGTCTTCGTCGTCGAACATGGAAAACGCGTTGGCGGGAATCTCGAAATCGCCGTCCAGATTCTTCTCGACGGGATCGTTTCCCTTGATTTCGACTGCGTTCCATTTGTATTCCGACTCTTTGGCTGGCGGCTCTTCCGTTTCGTCCAGCAGCAATTCTTCGTTTTGATCTTCCGATGCGGCGTTGGATTCGGTTACAGCGGTTTCTTCGTTTGTCGTGGTTTCTTCGTCGTCAAAGAGCGAAAACGCGTCGCGAGGGATTTCGAAGTCGTCTGGTTGAGAGGTTGAAGGTTTTTCAGCAGAAGGATTAGCGTTCGCTTCTTCGGGGACTGTTTGATTGTTATCTTGCTGATTTTGGACGGGATTCATCGCTTGCTGCAGCGACGCCCAATGTCCGGATTTTCGTGGGGACATAAATATATATTGGTTCTTAAATGGTTTTATGCCGCATTACGCAAATGGCGTTTTTCGCGCGGCTGATATAAAATATATTGCAACAGAAATATTTTTGAGTCTCTTGTGTGGCTGAGACTGCTAGTGCGTAGCGCCTAGCGCCTAGTGCATAGTGTCTAGTGCATAGTGCGTAGTGCGTAGCGCCTAGCGCATAGTAAGATGACCGCTTGCGTCCTAAGCGCTAAGTACTAAGCACTAAGCGCTAAATACTTTACTATGCACTAAGTACTTTCCAAAAATATCTCTGAACTCCGTCTTGTCAAAATTGTTTTCCATATTATAATCAATTTTTTAATTTTTGACTAGGGAGATTACCCCCATGAAACCCAAAAAGGCGCCACAAAATTCAAAAAAACAGAAATTTTCCGGATTAACCGCCCTCGTAATCGGCTCCAATTCCGGCATCGGGCTGGCAATTGCTCGAGAATTTTTGACAGACGGTTTTGACGTAATTCTGACTGGACGCTCCCCGTTCGATGCGGACGCTGTCTTGACCGGCGAGTTGAAAGACCTCGACAGCAGCCGATATACGCACGTTCAGGCGGACGTCAGCGACGAAAACGATCGACGTCGTTTGGCGGAACTCGCCTGGAATTGGCGCGGACGGCTTGACGTTCTCGTCAACTGCGCCGGCGCGGATATCTTGACGGGTAAGACGAAAAAGCTCTCGTTTGAAGAAAAGCTGCAGCTGCTGTGGTCGGTTGACGTCCAGGGAACCGTCGGCTTGTGCCGGGATTTGGGTGACCGAATGAAAGCGCAGGGATCTGGCTGTATAATCAATATCGGCTGGGACGGCGCGCGGCGCGGCTTGGCGGGAGACAGCTCAGAACTCTTCGCGCTGGCAAAAGGCGCGGTCGAGTCGTTTTCTCTCTCTTTGGCTCAGACGCTTGCTCCGGAAGTGCGGGTCAACGTTATCGCTCCCGGGTGGATTCAAACCAAATGGGGAACCGGCGCCCCGGCGGCGTGGCAAGAAAAAATTCGGCGGCAAACGCTGTCTTCCCGATGGGGATCTCCCGAGGAAATAGCGTCTGTCGCCGCGTTTTTGGCGTCGCCCGCCGCCGATTACGTCAACGGACAAATAATTGACGTCAACGGCGGGTTTGCTGTCAGATAATTATTCTTCCATAGAGGAATTCTCTCTGCCGTTTCGGGTAGATTTCTGACGGAAGACATGCGGATCAATACTGTCGCTGACAAATTGAACGTTGCCGTCAGCGGACAAAATATTGCATCCTGTTGAATGGAACGAACCAAACGGCAGCGTATTGAAAAGCGTACTGCTTTCAGGAAGTTCATTCAATGATTTGTCGCGAACAACTTTGCACTGGAACATGCGTCCTGATGTATCCGCTCCAACAAACCAGGCGCGCATATAGTACGGATACGTTTGAGCGTTGTCTTTAAGACCCTGTCCATTTTTTGAGCGTACGTCATTGACTTTATGCGTTGGAGCTTCGCCCATCATGTACGTATTGCTTGTACCGTCGGTAATCTGACCGAGCTTGATCTGCTTGCCCCACGTAAACACGCCGTTGTCTGGGATGCTGCCATGGGTTGTATTTTGATAAATACAGGCGTTTTCCTGCGTTACTTCATACGTGTTGATGTCGTCAGAAGGCTTGCTGTTAACAATTTGAGACGTCCAGTAAACGCCGGCAAAGCCCTGATAGCTGGACAGCGGTCCATATTGACCTTCTTCTGTAGGCTCGGTGTTGTTAGGATCTTCGCCAAATGACGGACAGACAAAAGCTGGAACTTTCGTTCGGCAAAGGGTGTAAATGCCCGTAACTTTTTTATCAGTTGAAGTCTCCGGGTTGTTATTTCTCTTTGAATACCCCTGTTTGAGGTAATAGTAGCCGCTGTAGTTGAGGTCAACGGAATCGTAAACGGTGTTCATTTCCATGTACGGCGTCAGATAGAAAATCTGGCTGAATCCTTCCAGACCAGGTTTTGACGGTTTAGAGCCGCCATAGCCGTTGGCGGCGGCGTCTGTCGTAGCTGTGCCGCGATAGATTTTATTGTCTGTACCGGCAGGAAGCTTTTCTTTGTTGCTCGAGGCGTAGTTGTGAACAGCCGTTCCCAACTGCTTGAGTTTGTTGGTGCATTCCATACGACGCGCCGATCCACGGGCTGCCTGAACGGCTGGAAGGAGAAGTCCAACCAAAATGGCAATAATGGCGATAACGACCAAAAGTTCAACCAGCGTAAAGCCGCGGCGAGAGCTTCTTGAATTAAGATTTTGCATGATCTGTATCCTTTGACTATTAAAAAGGAACGACGCGCTGTGAATATCTGTGAAGTATGACCAACAGTAAAACGTCATTCTAAACTATTACCCTATATGAAATATTATAACATAAATTTGATTCTGGTTAAGAGCTTATTCACCTTTGATTCAAAGAAAATAATAAAAAAAACAAAAAAATTTCTTGATGTAAAAATAGGTAAGATGATGTATTTGCCAAGAATAGCGCATAATCTTGTTGAACGTCTTTGGATAATAAAAAAGGTCCCAGGATTGACTTCGGTAAGTAATTGAGGCAAGCCCGTATTTCAAGGGAGGCGGCCTGGAGCTCCAACGTCAAAATGTCAGGCTTCCTTTCTGCAAAGAGGGGTGTAACCGACCGGCTTTTGTTGGGTCTTTAAGGACAGGCGCCAATACGAGCTAATTAACGGCTCGCCGATTGACAAACCAAAGTCATTCCTTAGGACTAACTGTATTCTAATCTAAATCCCCATCGTTTACAAGACGTATCTCCGGGGATTTGGCGAAAAAAGTCGAAAATTCTTTTAAATCAGGTTTTCTTGAGTTCAGGAAAAACGGATTGTGAGGGTTGTATGGAGTTCTTTCGGAGTGCGGGAGCATAGCTTCTGGGGAGCGGACATTGTCCGCTATAAATGGCGGGTAATACCCGCCCCCCGGAAACAAGCCTTGATAATATACGCGAGCTACGCTCGCTATAAAAAAGCGAGAGCTCCGCTGGCGCTTCGCTCTCGCACTCCGATACTTGTCACACTCGCGTAATTACGAATTACGCATTACGAATTACGCATTCTTTTTTCGCCAGTACAGCAGACCGGCGGCGCCGAGAATCAACAGCGCCCAGGTCGACGGTTCCGGAACAGCGTTGGGATCCAGAGCTGCCATAACGACGTTTCCGTCTACAGTCAGATTCCAGTAATAAGCGCTTTCAGGCGACAAAAGTCCCTCCCAGAAATTTTCGGTTGCGTATTTTTCGGTAAAGGGAACAACGGTATCGCCGTCTTTTTGGATGAATATCTCATACGTCTGCCCCATCTGAGCGGATGTAACCGCCAGTTCCAAAACAGCGTCGTCGGCAATTTCAAACTTCTTGGCAATAAGCTGATCTATGCCGGTTTCGTCCTGTTCAATTAACAGAATCGCTCCGCTGTTGATGACGACGATGCCTTCGTCGTCGCCGTCGCCGGCAACGGTCAGCGTTCCAACCGAGTTGCCCGGCGAAAGCGTTGCTCCGGATTTGACTTCAAGCTTTCCCCTGTAGTAGTCTTTCATATCCAGACGACCAGAGGAAACGATGAATCTTTCCGCATGGACTCCGCCGCCATCGGCTGCCGCATACACCTGCAGCGTACCTTCGCCAGTCTTCTCAATCGTACCCGTCGCCGATGCGAATCCAATATACTTGGTCGTATAGTCGTTATCGAGCGTAAGTTTACCGGTTGTCGTTATGGTTGAAGAAACCGCGATTGTTCCGTCGTCGTTCAGGCTTCCGCCGGAAAGATTCTTGAGCGTAACGTTTGCGTCAGTGAACGAAACCGTTCCAGACGCAACGTTGAATGACGTGTTATTCGCCATCTCAATGGACGCGATTGTAACAGCCGTTGCAGGGTCGGCGAACGCGACTGCAAAGGTTCCCTTTTCAACCGACGTCAAGCCGGTGTATGTGGACGGGGTCGCCAGAGCGAACGTTCCGTCTCCGTTGACGATCAAACCGCCGTCTCCGGAAATGACGCCGCTCCATGTAATCGACGTATCCGCCGCCGGAGCGAACGTAACGCGAGAATCGCCCGTTCCCGTCAGCGTCGCGTTTACAGAGCTTGTCCAGCTTCCGCGCTTATCTTGCGGCAAGGCTTCCGCGCCGGATGTAACAGTTCCGCCAGCGAGGTTGACAGTTCCTTCGCCGGAAATGCCGCCGGTTCCCATGTTGAACGTTCCGCCGGTTAAGTCAATCGTTCCGTTGCTGGTTATCGTTCCAGCGTTTAACGTACCAGTAGCAATGCTCAGCGTTGAGCCGGCAACGGTCGAAATGCTGCCAGACGTCATGACCGGATTGGCGTTGGGTTTATTATTATCGACGGAAATATAGTAACCGGAATTCGCGTGCCGAATATTAAGAATCTTAAAGGTCGCGGTTCCGTCGGTTTGATAAACGTTGGCATAGCCGGTCTCTGGGTTGGAGCTGTCGTGTCCAATATGGAAGGCATCTGAGTCAACCTGCAGGGTTCCGCCTGTGATTTCCAGCAAGGAACCGGTCGTCTTTTCGCACCAACCCAATCCGGAATTGCCGCTGCGGGCAATGACGGTTGCGTTGTCCTGAATCGTAATGTGAACTACGCCCGCCATTGCCATCCAGAACTCTCCTGTGCTGTAATAACTGTTGTCTTTGAAGGTCATTTCCAGGTTGTATGGATTGTTGCCAAGTAACGCGGGGACGTTGCCTCCGTCGTTGGAGCCGCCCCAGGTGTTGCCGCTGATGTACGCGTAAGCGTTGTCCGACATGGTAAACGACGCGTAAGCAGCTCCGCTGTGGTTTTGATCGTTATTGCCCTGGAACGCTATGAAGCTCCCACTATCGTCAAGTCTCGAATTTCCGGACATTGTAACGATTGATTCCACGTTGTCGCCGTTGCTGTAATTGTATGCGAGATTGAAAGTCGTAACGCTCAGATGAGCATTGTCTGACATGGTCAGAGTTGAAATACCATGCTGGCTTAAGCGCAGGTCTTTCGCCTGAAGGTAGCTGTCGTTGGTCATGGTAATATCGGCTGTGCAGTCTTTTTTGTCTGTTACGTACAGTTGACCGCCCTGGATGATGCACTGTCCGCCGGACAGATTGACCGTCGCGTCTGCATGGAAAGAGAAATAGGCTGTTCCAGCAACATTAACCGTTCCGCCAGTTTGGTTAAAAACAGCGTGGTTTTCGTTATCGCCCAAGTTGAAATTGCCGCTGCTGGAATTGAACGTGCCTTCATTAACCAGCAGGCTGCCATTAATGGAAGCGTTATTATAGGTCGTGGTTCCTCCATTGATTGAAATGACCGCCCCGGAGGGAATAGCTCCGCTCAACGTATTGGTTCCGCCCATAATAGCCGTCTTGCCGGTAATGCCGCTGATTGTATTGGTTCCGTCGAGAACGTATCCGGTCGGATTGCTGGCGTCGCCTTCCCAGTTGGCTGCATTGCCCATCGTGGTATCGCCTTCTCCAGCGCCGCCCGTCCAGATTTTAACGCTTGTCGGGGCAGTGTCTCCGTAACTGGCGACAACCGCTTTTTGAGTCTCGCCCATCGAGATGACTGACTTCTGCCAGCCTTCAGGAACAACCGTTTTGCCGGAAACGGCGCTTGCGGTTGCATCGTCGGCGAAGTATCCGACAATCATCTGATCGCCGGCGTTATAAGTAACGCCTGTCGGGACGGTGATGTTGACCGCTCCGCTGGTCGCGTTGAACGTTCCTTCTGTCGAGGTAATCAAACCGTAAGGAGTCAGCGTAATCGCGCCGCCTGCCAGATTAACCGTTCCCGCATTGTTCAACGACGTAACGTTTACCGAGCCGCCGTTGACGTTGAGGAACGTATTTGCTGCGAGATTAATCGTTTCCGCTTCGAAAATCGCCGAGCCGTTGACTGTGGTGGCGGATTTCGCTGTAGAGTTTGTTGTAAAGGTTTTAGTCGAAAACTTGCTGTTTCCGTTAAGAGTAATTTCAGCAGCGTAGGATTTTCCTTCAATCAGATCGGTAGCCGTTCCCAATCCGACTTTCGTCTCGTTGGAAATGACGACAGTTGCGTTGTCGTTGAGCGTTAAAGAACCGTACGCGGCGCCGCCTACATTTCTCTCGAAGAACATCATGTTACTTGCCGTAATGTTGGCAGAACCGTTCAAAATATTGACGTTGACAACGTTGTCGCCTGCATCGTAGTTATACGCAACGTTCACTTTGTTTGCCTGGATTTTGGAATTGCCCGACATGGTCAGATTGACATGACCGTGCTGGCTCAGACGCAGGTCGTTGCACTGAAGGAAGCCGTTTTCGGTCATATTAATCACGGCTTTGCAGCCCCTCTTGTCTGTAACATACAATTCCGAGTTGTTGCAGATAAACTGTCCGCCGGACAGATTGACGGTTGCGTCTGAATGGAAAGAGAAGAACGTCGTGCTTGAGGAGGTAACCTTTCCGCCGGTTTGGGTGAATACCGCTCCGCCTTCTACGCTGCCGTTGTTTGTATCGCCGATCTTTAATTGTCTGTTGAAATTGACGTCGGCGTTGCCGCTAACCGTCATCGAGCCGTTTCTGTCGAACGCGCAGTCATTTGAAACCATGAATTTCGCATTGCCGCTAACGCTTACCGCCGCTTTGTCGTCTACCATTAAGGTATTGCTAATCGAAAATTGGGAATTGTCGGAAAGATTGACCTTGGGCGTATCGTGACTGAAAATTACAGTATTTGCCGTCATGGTGGAGTTATCGCCCATGGTTACCGTCGTGTCTGTACCCCAAATATTAAAGTTGGTAGAGTTGATGGTAAGAGTTCCATTGTCTTTCAATACCAATTTAGAACCGTATGACGCGTACGGAGTTTTATCGTCCCAGCCCATGCCGGAGTTGCCGCCACGGGCGGTTACCTTAGCGTTGTCCGAGATTTCCATGTACGTTTTAACGGACATCGCCGACCACCATTCATTGGACGAGAACGTACTGTTGCCGCCATAGTACTGGTACAGCAGATATTCGCCTGGGTTAAGAGAATACTCTTTGTTATAGGTGTTATTTCCGCCCCAGAAGTTGCCGCCTACGTAAACGTTCGCGTTATCCGTCAGTCGGAACGTAACGGTTCCCTTCTGACCGCTGTCAAGATTCGCCAACGGAACGAACGCGGTATTCATCGTTACATCAGCGCCCTGACCGAATGTCAGTTCGACATTCTGTCCATCGGCGCCGGGTTTGAAATCTGACGTAACGTAAAGCGTTCTGCCGATAATGTACCCGGGATTGTCCGCCGTCGTGGGCGCGCCGTTGTCCCAGTAGTCGCCGTTCATCAGGTCAGAAACCGAAGTCGGCGCGTCAGCTTTCCAAAACGTGTCCGCCAGAGCGGGATTCATGGCAAAGGTCAAAACCAACGCCACAGCAAGCGCAATTCGACTCCATGTCGAAACGCGAGCAAAAAATTTGCAGGAAGGAAAACTATCCATTGTCATAACTCCTTATTGAATAAATCGGGGTAAACGGTAATTGTGTTCATAGTATACAATTAAACTATTTTACGCTAAATATATATTATACACCGATTTTTAAAAATTCTGGAAAAGAGAGGTTTTTTTAGAGAAATTTTGGAAAAAGAGGTTGAGAGTAGGAGAAGTAGGTAAAATAGAAAATATTGAGAGAGCGCTTGCGCGGGGAATGCGGCGGCTTGACGCCGCCTTAACCTGTGTGTAAAGAATAATCTTTGCGAAATCGAAAACGCCTTCGGATCGCGGATATTATCCGCGCCCTTAATAGATGGTTAGTTTCGACGCAGGGTTTTAGCGGGACGTTGGACAAGGCGGCGCCTAAGGGCGCCGCATTCCCCCGAAAACTATTTTAATCTCAAATTCGTCAGCGAGTTCGCTTTCGCCTTATACGTAAACGTCGTTCCGGACGCGGTAAACGTTGACGTCTTCGGGGCGACCTTTTCCGGCTCGTCGCACGTGTTGCGATCCGTGTTCTTTTCGGACGTCAAAACGGTTGATTCAACGGTGAATTCCGTCTTGCCAGCCCAGTTGTCCAGATTGATCTGAACGTCAATCGGTTCGGCTTTGGAGTTGACAATGCGGATAAGCAGCTCGCCGGTTTTCGTGTCGCGATGGGCGATTGCAAAGACGTCGGACGCCGCCGCGCCCAGGTTGGACTTGATGAACTGTTTGCCGTTTTCAAACGCAACCAGGGAGTTCTTGCTGACGCGGATTTCGTATTCGTACCAGACGTTTGCCTGAATCTTCTTGAACGGACCGATTTGAGAATTGAGCTGAATTTTGACGCCGTTGCGGGTTTCTTCGATGGAATCTTTGGTATTCGACCAGCCGCCGCGGTTGATCCAGGTGAAGTTGTGGTCGTCGAAATAGTTGATTCCAATCAGGAAGCCTTCGTCGCCGCTGAGCTTGCGCGCCTTGAATTTCAGCGTGTAGCTGTCGCCGAGCTTCAGGTTCGGGACGACGACCATGTTGGGCATGTCGAACTTGGACGTCAGCGGCGCGAAGAGCGCTTTTTCCTGCTGTTCGTCCAGCTTGATTTCCTTGCCTTCGGCGTCTGTTACAACGAGGTCTTTGAACTCCGCCTTGGTGTTCCAAGTTGCCATAGCGACAGTGCAAGCGGGTCTGGCGACTTTGGAAGCGTCAACGGTTAAATCAGTCGGCAGGACGCGGTCGCCCTTTTGCGTTGAGAACATCTTCTGAACGTAGTACGACGGCTGACCGAAGCAGCGGCTGTTGTCGAATCCAATCAGGTTCACCGCCCAGCGTTGGTCGTTAATGTGGTAGAACAGGGGCGCGAACGACGCCATTGTTACCAGATCGGCGTTGCGTTCCATGCCGATCATCATGGCGGCTTCCGCCAGCGCGCCGTTGAGGTTTCCGTGTCCGACGCCTTGCGTAACGCCGTATTCGCCAACGTAAATTTTGCGTCCGGTTCTCGATTCGTTGTCGTACCGCGTATTGAGCGAACGGAAATGAGCGGGCGACGAGTAGTAATGGTCGTCGCGATAATCGACGTCTGCGTCTTCAATTTCGATGCAGGAAACGTATTCCAGATTCGGGTATTTCGCTTTCAGAGCTTTCTGGAAAACCTTGTAACGCGGGCGGTATTCCTGACCCCAGTTTTCGTTGCCGATTTCGACGTATTTCAGGTTGAACGGTTCCGGATGTCCCGCTGCCGCGCGCATGGCTCCGTATTTGCTTGTAACAGGACCGATGGCGTATTCGATGGCGTTGAGCGCGTCGTCAATATAAGGTTGAAGGTCGTCGTCGGAGACCATGCCGCCGTCGCGGTACTCGCAAGTCATGCCGCAGTTGACGACCAGCATCGCCGCTGCGCCGATGTCCTCGCACAGCTGATAATATTCGTGAAGCCCCAGCCCCTGCGGAGAGCGGTATTCCCACAGAATCCAGCGCGACGGGCGGGTTTCTACCGGACCGAGCGTCGTGGTGGGCTGGAATCGGTTGGCAAGCGTGCAGCCCTCGACAATGCACCCGCCGGGGAATCGGACGAATCCCGGTTTAAGGTCGTAGAGCTTCTGAACGAGGTCTTTTCTCAGCCCGTTGGGGCGATCGTTCCACGTCGGCGGGAAGAGAGAAACTTCGTCAAAAAAGACTTTGCCGGGCTGGGTGAACGTCAGTTCCAGCTTGGCGTCAGTCGCGGTTTCCTGCGCTGTAATCACGGACTCGTATTTCGTCCATTTGTCGGATGTAACAGTTACAGACGTCTCTCCCAAAACGGCGTTTTCCTTTCCAACCAGCCGAACCTGAATGGGCGTCTTTTGCGCCGATCGGGCGAAAATCGAGAACTTGTACTGCTCTCCCTTTTTGAGCGCGATTCCCCAGTAGCCGTCGTTGGACAGAACCGCTTTCCCTTTGGGCAGAACCGTCCCGACTGTAACGCAGGCGTAGGACAGGTTGTTGGGGTGAATCGGGTTTTCCGTTTCCAGCGTCAAGTACGCTTCGAGATTGTTAGCGGAGAATTCCCAGTGGGGGAACTTGTCCTCGGACTTAAATCCGACGCGCCAGCCCTTGTGCGGTCCGACGGCTTCTTCGCCGCGAATAGCGGTTCCTTCCGGAAGACGATAATCTTCAAAACTGCGGTTTTCAATCAATTCCGCATAGATTCCGCCGTCGCCGGAATGGTTGATTTCCTCAAAGAAAATGCCGTACATTCCCGGATTGAGCGGGACGCCTTGAGCGCCGGCGTCTACGGTCAGGGTCGCCGTCTGAGCGAAAGCGCAAGCCGCCATCGCCGTCAGCGCCAATACGAACATGGTAAACGTTTTTTTCATGATGTTTGTGTGGGGTTAGAGGGGGGAAGTTCAGTGGTAAGTAGTTAGTGGAAAGTGGTAAGTAAAACAACTTCCCCTAACGTTCTGAATTTAATTCTAACAAAAGAGAAAATGAATTGCAATGCACTATTGCGTAAAATTTGTTATCTTTTTACGAAATGATTGAGGAGAGGTGAGGCAGCAAGGCGTATTATTATTTAACCACAAAGAACACAAAGAATCAATTGGTGAAAATGTGTTTAATGGGTGAACGGACGGAGCCAAGCAAGATGCAAGCGACCAACGGGAGCGGTTTTAATACGTCTCGCGCGGCAGCGCGGATTGGGAGCGGCGCCTCGCCGCCGCTTGCGTAATTCCGCATTCCGAATTCCGCATTCCGAATTATAATCACGCCCTCATCTTAAGAGAATCGGAGTAGAATCGGCTGGGGAGTTTGACTTTTCCCTGAACCGCCAGGTCCATGGTAAGCCGAACAATGCGTTTGCGGGATTCTTCGACGTCCGAGAGTTTCATTGGACCTAAAAACCAAATCTGATTGCGATACATTTCCTGTTCTTTCTCCGGAAGAGCAGCCAGAAGATTCTTTACGACGTCTTTTTTTGCATCGACCAGAGCCAGCGCGAATTCGTTTGGATTGGCGGCGTCAAAAATGGTTTTAATTGAATTCGTATCCAAGTCAGCCAGATCGTCAAAGGTAACGCCGACCGGATAGAGCGGTTCCAGCGCGGACTTGTCTTTCTGTCTGATGGACTCCAGGATTTCCTGACCGACCTGAACGTCTGAAAAGGAAATGATTTTGGAAAGCTTATCCATGCCGTTTAACGGGTCGTTTGTCAGATTGCTCAGGTTTGCTTTGTCGATTGTGAACGAATTGAGCTGCTCCTTAACAGACGCGGCAATATCCGCCAGAATTTCCGGTTCCGGGGTTTCCAGATGCAATAGCCGTTCGACCGTTTGAGTGCGATAGTCCATCGAAAAGCAGGACAGCGTCTGCGCCGCCGCCGATTCCGGAATCTGTGACAAAACCAGAGCCGTCGCCTGCGGTCGTTCCACCGACAGAATTTGCGCCAGCTTCATTGGAGAAACGTCTTTGAGAAACGCGAATTCCGGACGGTACGAGTCATCGAGCGAGGCTTCTCGCGGGGAGTGAAAAGCTGAGATCGCCGGTTCGGAAACGTTCTCTTGATTTGCGATTCTCGATTCCCGATTTTCTCTTGCCGAGGGACTAATAATTTCATTGACAACGTCATCGTTGAGCAGCGCTTCCGCCGGAGAAAGCGCTTCGCAGGGCTTTTCGTGCGGAGGATTGACGGGCGACGCGTGCGCCGAATGGCGAGTTTGTTGAACGTCTGCAGGGAGGGTTTTCCTCTTAAACGCTAATGCAAACAACCATCGTATGACAGCAATCAGCGTCATCGTAAAAGCAATAACGCCGAGTAAAATTCCGAGCGCTAATAACAGTTCGTTACGATACGCGGTCAAGAAAGCAGTTAAAATCGCCAAGGCGATTTTAACTGCGAGTTTCGTCTTTTGAGTTGCGAGTTGCGAGTTGCGAGTTGCGAGTTGCGGACTGGGAGAGTCGAGTTGCGAGTTGGGAACTGCGAGAGGGTTTTGCGAATCGCTTTGCGTTACTGGAGCAGTCGCTAAGCGACCATCGGGAGCGGTTTCTGTCTTTCGCGCGGCAGCGCGGACTGGCTCCCCCGCCACGGGGGCGGGCGCGTCTGAGAAGGTAATGCTGATGAACTTCTCCGGCTCGAGTTTGGCTTCCGGCTGCGGCAAAATGTTGGCGATAACCGTTGTGATTTTCTCTTGAACGGCTCTGGCTGTTTGCTCGATAACCTGAGCGTCAGTCGGCCGCAGTTCGTAACCGATGGTTCCCCGGTTTCGACAAAGCGTAACAATGCTGTCCATGGGAATGACGACGGACACACTGACGCTCTTTTCTGCCAGCGGGCTTTTTTGTGTAACGATTTCCTTTCCGCCCAAGACTCCCTCTTCGGTTTTGCGAATTACCGGGGTCGGTTCAGGCTGTGGAACCAGTTTATTCAGATCGCTGTTGTTGGCGGGCTGATTGATGCCGAAAACGGCGGGCGTCAAGTCTTCGATGACTTCAGAACGATAAATCGTCGGTTCCGGGTCGTGTTCAATTCGACGCTGGGTTTCGGACTGACAGTCTGAAATTTCGACGGTCGTTTGAACGATAGCGTTGTCTACCGACGCGCGAACCAATTCGGAAATCTTCTTGTTCCAGAAACGTTCCGCAGTCAGACGTTTGGCAAGAGCCGGGTCTTTGATTCGTTCAGGAGAATCCAGCGAGTCTGCGTTGTCAGCCGCATAATTTGACGATGCGGCGTTTTGAGTGTAACAGGCGCCGGTTCGGGTGTCGACAATGACGACGTTTTCGGTTTTCAAGCCGGCAATCGCGTTGGCGGTCAGACGGCAAATGGCGTCAATCTTGGCGTCGTCCAGGTCGTAACCGGGTACGGATTTCAAACTGACGGACGCGCGGACAATCGTTTTGGGATTGAGTCCGCCTTGTTTTTCTGTGTCCCAGAGAACAGAGGCGTTGGAAACGCCTTCGATGGAATTGATAATATCCGCCAGGTCTTTTTGCTGAGCGGCTTTAATTTTCAAATTGCGGACTTCGGGAGAATCGAACAGAGAAATCTCGACAGCCGTCTTTTCGAGCGTTCGCCCGGATTCCTGCGGCAAGGCGTTGGCTTCCGCCAGAGCGGCAACGTACGCGCTGCGGCTTTTCGCCGGGATTTCCAGCGTCTGGTTGACGATTGTATAATCGGACAGATTCTTTTTCGCCAACGCCGCTTCTATCTGAACCAACTCGTCGGGCGTGAACTGTTTCCCGTCGAAAAGAGCTATTCTGTTTTCAGACTTGGGCTGCATTTCCAGCCAAATTCCGACCCCGCCGCCGATTAGCAGAATCGCAATGACGCAAAACGCCGCCCAACGAAGCGCGCTGGAGGCGAATAACGAACTGGAATTGCGGTTTTGTTGCGAGGTCGACGGCATATTATATTAAGGACTATATTAGAGCGCTTGGCGCATAACGGTCATTGGGAATTAGTCAGCGGTTAATGAGGCGCGTTGCGTCAACGTCTCACTCTTCGCTTCTAACTTCTTAGCGACAAGATACAATATTTCCGATTTTTTTACCAGACCAGTTTTTCGATTTTTTTAATCTTTTTGGTAAGAGATAAAAAAATTCTAAAATTTACAAAAGATTGAAAATTGCTATAGCAAAAACTCATAAAATGAGTATAATAGGGTATTATGATGTACCATTTCAAACACTTGCGAACAAAGTTTATTTTGGCGATCGGCTTGCCGATGATTGTCATTTTTACGATCATGGCGTTTGTCGAATATCGCTATGCCGAAACGGCGGTTACACAGTCCACCGAAGATAACGTTGAAGCGATTGTCGGGAACTTGGCAATGCGGATCAATCAGATGTGCATTAAAAACGCCCAGATTGCCCGAAACAACGCGAGCTTTTATCGTGCGTTTCCAGAGGCTTTGAAATATGAACAGCGGTACGACGGCGCGGTTCAGATTCTTAAATCCTTGTATGTCAACCCGGACGAGAACCCCGAACTGTTCGGCATGACCGTCTCCATGATTCCCCTGCCCGACGAACCGTCTTATGCGTCCAACAGTCAGCCGGACGGGTTTGTTCGTCCGGATACGTCGCCTTACGTGTACCGAATCCCGGGCAAAGTCAACGAAATCGGCGTTTCCGATCTGGTAAACCAGGGCGGCGTCTATTATTCTATTGACCATTGGCGTGGGCTGCGATGGTACTCGGAACCGTTTAGAACGCACGACACGTACTGGTCGCCGCCCTATATAGACGACACGCCAGGCCTGGAAAACGTCGAGATGGTAACCTGCAGCGTCCCGGTAATTATCGATAACCACCCGCGGGCGATTTGCACCATCGACATCAGCCTGTCAAAGATTCGAGAGATTCTGGACGGCTTGCAGCCCCCAGTCGGCTATTTGATTCTTCTCACCCCGGACGGGAAGATGATTTATAACAAGGAGTTCGATCGCTCCGTAGACCTTGAGCGACTAAAATCCTCCGAATGCGGGTACGGCTTCACGTTGAGTCAGGAAGATATGGACAAACTCAAGCAGATGACCTGCGAGCAGAAAACCGGGCGGATTGTCATGCACGACGTCGACAACCATAAAAACGCGCTGATCGCCTTTGCTCAGCCAGTTCCGGAAACCGGCTGGTCGCTCATTCACGTCGTTGCAGAGCCGGAAATTCTCAAACCGCTGGTTGCGATGTTTTGGCGTCAGTCGCTGCTCTATTCGCTGATTCTCTTTACGACGATGCTTATTCTGTCGATTGTTTCGAGCGTTGTTACCAAACCGCTGGAAGATATCGACCGGGCGTCAGAACGAATTATTGACGGCGACTTCTCCGTCCGTCTTCACGACATGGCGTCCAACGACGAAGCGGGGCGTTTGGCGAAGACGTTCAATCACATGTTGGAAACGCTCAAAGAAACCGTCGATCAAAAGGCGCAGGAATCCGCCGCGCGCCGTACGATAGAAAACGACGTTTCCCGCGCTCGGGAAATCCAGTCGAAGATGCTGCCTGATCCCAATTCGCTGGGGAAGTCTGCCCTGTTTGACATCTACGCGCTCAACCTGCCCGCCCGATTCGTTGCAGGAGACTTTTACGATTTCTGGATGCTGGACAATCAAACGCTGGCTCTGGTTGTCGCGGACGTCTGCGGCAAGGGAACTCCGGCGGCGATGTTCATGGCGATGTCCAGAACGATTCTTCGCGGCGTTGCCAACGCCCGGCGCTCCCCTGCGGAAACCCTGCGAAGAATGAACGAGATTCTCAACCATTCCAACGACCAGATGTTCGTTACCGTGTTTTACGCTCAGTACAATATCAATACCGGACACATGGTCTACGCCAACGGCGGACATCTGCCCCCGATTGTACGTCATAACGATGGAACCGCGGAGGAATGTCCGCTCCCGTTCGGGTTCCCGGTTGGCATCATTCCAGACGCCCGCTTTGACCAGTCCGAGCTGGATATTGAATCGGGAGAAAGCCTGTGCATCTATACAGACGGCGTTTCCGAGGCGACGGCTGAAACGGAAACAGGCGAAAAAATGCTTTTCGGTTCGAATCGAATTGTCGCCGTGGTTCAGCGCGAAGGAGCCGTTTCTCCGGAAACCCTTTGCAAAGACATGGCGCGCATTGCCGACTCGTTCCGCAAGTCCGAACGGCAAGACGACATCACCGTTTTGGCGATTCGAAGAAAATAGTTTCCGGGGAGCGGACATTGTCCGCTATATCTTAGGTTGATTGTTTTGGGCGGGTAATACCCGCCCCCCGTAAACGTTCTCGAAAATAATTTTTCTAAAAAAGCTCTTGCGTCCTATTGTATTAATATGAATATAGCGCTATAATATATATAGATAACGGTATACTAGAATGTATAAAAGCCACAACTAATATTAAACCAATTATGGAAATTTGGCCAGCAATCGATTTACGCGGCGGACAGTGCGTCCGACTTCAACAGGGCGATTACAACAAGCAGACCGTTTTCGGCGCGAACCCGGCGGAAATGGCGCAAAAATGGGCGTCTGAAGGCGGGCGGCATTTGCATCTGGTTGATCTCGACGGCGCCAAAGACGGCAAACCGGTCAACATGCCGTCCGTCAAGGCGATACTTCAGGCGGTTGACATCCCCTGCGAATTGGGCGGAGGGATTCGGGAAGAAGCCGTTCTGTCGGAACTGTTCGACGCTGGTCTGACCCGCGCCGTTATCGGGACGCTGGCAATCAAGCAGCCGGAATGGTTTGCGGAAATGTGCCGAAAATTCCCCGGGAAGCTGGTTTTGGGAATCGACGCCCGCAACGGACTGGTCGCTACAGACGGCTGGCTGGAAACCAGCTCCACAGACGCGATTGCGCTGGCGAAACAATATGCTGCGTTGCCCTTGGCGGCAATTGTCTATACGGACATTGCAACCGACGGCATGATGAAAGGTCCAAACGTCCCAGCGATGGCTGCCATGCAGGCGGCTCTGGACGTCCCTGTTGTCGCCTCAGGCGGGGTTACTACTCTCGACGACGTCTCCCAGCTCAAACGGGCGGGAATGGCGGGCGCGATTATCGGCCGATCCCTCTACGAAGGGCGAATTTTACTAAAAGAAGCAATTGCGGTCGCTGACGCGTAATAATTCGGAATGCTGAATTCGGAATGCGTAATTAGCGCAAAGCGCTCCGCGGAGGTTAGCGGTAAGAAATAAAGGACTTAAAAGCGTTTGACGCTCAATAAATTTAACAATTTTGACGATTATATAGATTGTAGGGCTGGCGGGAATGTCAGCCTCGATGAAAGCGTAAATAAACCATGGGATTTTTCGATATTATCAAAAAGGGTCTGAAAAAGACCCAACAGTTATTAAATACCGACATTCGCGACCTGTTCAAGTCAGAAGGCCGTCTGATTGACGACGAGTTTCTGGAAGAACTGTTTGTCAAGCTCATTCGTACAGATATGGGCATTGCCGCCGCCAATAAAATGGTGGACGACATTCGCGTCAATTATCGCGGGCGAGTCGTCCAGATGACGGATATTGTCGAGCACATCAAAAAGGGCTTGAAAGAGCTTATGCGTCAGCCGGAATCGCCGATCGCGTTTGCAGAAAAAGGGCCGACGGTTATCATGTTCTGCGGCGTTAACGGGTGCGGAAAGACGACGTCCATCGCCAAGCTGACGTATATGCTTCGCCAGCAGGGAAAAAGCGTCTTGCTGGGCGCGGCTGACACGTTCCGCGCTGCGGCGGTCGAGCAGCTTACCGTTTGGGCGCAGCGTTTGGGAGCGGAAATCATTACCGGCGCGCCGAATTCCGACCCGGCGTCCGTCGCTCATCGCGCAACGTCAGCCGCTGTCGAAAAAGGCGTGGACGTTTGTATTATCGACACTGCCGGGCGTCTCCAGACTCAAACCAATTTGATGAAAGAGCTGGAAAAGATTCGACGCGTTATCAGCAAGATTATTCCAGACGCCCCGCACGAAACCCTGTTGGTTATTGACGCTGTTACAGGTCAAAACGGATTGTCCCAGGCAAAACACTTTTCCGAAGCGGTTCAATGCACCGGCTTGATTCTCGCCAAGCTGGACGGCACCGCTAAAGGCGGCGTTGCCGCGGCGATACGTCAGGAAATGGATTTGCCGGTTAAGTTTATCGGACTGGGCGAACACGCAGAAGACTTTGCCCTGTTCAACGCAGACGAATACGTCGACGCGCTGTTTGACTAGCTGCGAGACTACTCAAAAACTATTCCCTACTCCCTATTCCTTATTCCCTAAGCAATGAAACGGATTTATACTGAATTACTGCTGGCTGTTTTCGCGTTGAGCGTTATGAGCGGCGCCTCGGTTTTGGCGCAACAGTACAATAAGATTGTTACACAAAATGTAACAACATCCGAAGAGCTGGTTCAGCATATTTTTAATTCCGGGATTATTGGAATCGATTCCAGAGGCGCGACGCTCTACGAAGCCGACTTCTCCAAAATGGAGCCGACGGACAGCGCCGTCATCGACGAAGTCGGATATCAAAAGGTTCAGTTTCTCAATCCGCGCCGCATTTCGTTCGGATCAAAGTTTTTCGTAGATTTATGGCGTCCAGCTCCGGAACCGAAAGCCGAAAAGCCCGCTCAATGGGAGAATGCTCGAGAAGAGCTGGAAGGGCAAAAAGGCGTCCGATTGTTTGTTTCGTCGTACGCCAATTTGTTAAACGACGACAAATACGTCCAAACGAGATCCTGGCGTCAGCGCGTTACAACTGTCCGGCCTGATCGGGGAAGAAACTATACGATGAGCGTCAGCATGTTCAATCCGCGGTATTACGCTGCTCCAAACGCCAATGTCAAGTTCTTTGACGCGGACGCATTGGAAACGGAAATTCCCTGGGACGCCCCTGAACTCAATCAGCCGGACATCAGCCCCGTTCCTTTGATGCTCAACTGGTCAACGAAGGATTCAAATTTGAAGCCGTTCCTTGAAATTCCAAAAATGAATGTTAAAGACGGCGAAAGAATGTAAAAGAATCTGTAACATCCAAAATCGTTATTTCTGTTGACCGCATGCGGTTTCAGATACAAATTCAAGAGTGTGACAGGTTGACGCAATCGACGCATAACTACATTCGTTATTGTTTTCGCAATCGTTATAACGATATTAAATTCCAGACCTTTTGTTAATGTAGGTTATTTCGATAAAACGCATAGTGTTAATTTTGAGAAACTTTGCGGATTTTAGAGAGTTTATTTGAAAAATTAATTATTTTCTTTTCAAAAAACAGGAAAGATCTATTGAAAAATAGTGCGAATTGGCTATAATTCATATAGAACTGGTCAGAAAGATTTAATTTAAAAGATTTAACTTGATTAAGATTCCAGCAACGCACAGACAACAGGAGGTTATGCCATGATGAATTATGCGCAAGTCGTGTATCAAGCGGAACAGATGGGATGCAGTCAAGAGGAGGCTCGTGATTTTGCCAGGAAGGTTATTACAACGGCGGCTTTGTTAGCTGTCATGCCGGAAGAAGTTCTTCAAACGTGGTGCGAACGCAATGGAGAAAAGATTGAAGGCGTTCAGCCGGTTCCTGAGCTTACAAAAAATCGCGTTATGACTGCTTTGACAGATTTGGTCGTTTGATAGAAACTCGTCATTTGTTACTTTTTTCATTTTTTGTTTTTAATACATGATTTCGAGAGTGTAATCTCGTTATTAACCTTTTCACATACTTTTCAAATTTTAATAATTCATTCCTCCGGGAATCCAAAGCTTGTCCGATTATATCCCCCCCTGGAACGATTGGATAAATGCAACGAGAATTAAGCAATCTTCTCTTTGCCATGCAATAAGCTCTTGGATTCCCTTTTTTATTTCTTGGATGAGTTCTGAAAAGATGTAACAGAGGGAAACAAAAAGGCAGGCGTTTTGCCTGCCCAAAAGTGTTTTTCGTGATAAATAATCTCTCATTAACTCGCACTAATTAAGCCGCAAAGAACGCATAATTTTTAAAACTTTGCGAACTTTGCGTGAGTTTTTTCCGGGGGCTAACGCGCCCCGGCTCGCCTGGCGATAGGACGATTACGGAATGTAATCTTCTTTCGCCTTGACGGATTCCAGGAATCGCGCCAGCAGGGTTGCGGCGTTGTCCATGTCGTCCAGCGAGACGATTTCAACCGGGGTGTGCATGTAGCGGTTGGGAATGCTGACCAGAGCCGAGGCGCAAGCTCCGCGGGCAACCTGAATCGCTGCAGCGTCGGTTCCCGGCGGACGTCCTGAGGCTTCCCACTGAACCGGAATCTTGTTCTTTTCCGCAATCTGACGAAGCTGTTCAACAACGCGCGGGTTCATGTTGGGACCGCGGGTAATTGTCGGACCGGCTCCAACGGCGACTTCGCCGCGGGCTTTCTTGTCGATTGTCGGGCAGTCGGTGGAGAACGTTACGTCAACGGCAATGCCGATGTCCGGATTGACGTCGTAGGCGCTGGACATGGCTCCGCGAAGTCCAACTTCTTCCTGAACGGTGGCGACGGAAAAGACGGCGCACTTGAGCTTTTTGGAGTTCGTTCGGCGAAGGGCTTCCATGACAACCCACGCGCCGGACTTGTCGTCCATGGCAGGCGCGGAAATGAAGTTGTTGCGAAGCATGCGATGACCCAGTTCAACGGTAATGGCGTCGCCGACGTTGACCAGAGCTTCCGCTTCTTCCTTGCTTTTCGCTCCGATATCGACCCAAAGGTCGGTAATTTCCGGAACCTTTTTGCGATCGTCGGGACTGAGCAGGTGAATCGGTTTGCGTCCGATTACGCCGTTGATTGGACCGGATTTTGTCCAGACGAGAACTTTCTGTCCAACCAGAACGACCATGTCCCAGCCGCCCAGCGGAATGACGTAAAGGAATCCTTCAGCGTCAATATACTGAACGGAAAGACCGATCTGGTCGCAGTGCCCGGCAAGCATGACGCGAATGGGCGCGTCCGGATTTTTGGCGGCAATGACGTTGCCGTGATAGTCGGTCGTTACCGTATCGGCAAACGTCTTGGCGTACTTGCGGATGACGTCTTGAATAGGCTGCTCGTATCCCGACGGGCTGGGCGTAGAAAGCAGGTCTTCAAAGAATTTTAAAGGTTTTGGATCCATGGCTTAAAATGTGATGTTAAGATTCAGGATGATAAGCGCTGGGAAAATGATATTTCGATTTACAGTTCAAGCGCTCTTTTATTACTTTCAATTATAGCTATTGTATTTTATTTGTAAAGGTAGCGGGAGGAAAATTTTGGAGTGCGACGGCTAGACGTCGCTTTCGTTCCCGTACCCGACGAGAACGACGAAAAAAGTCTATTCGTGCCAATAACGCAGGGAGTTCGCATTCACGTCCCGAAGGGACGTAATTATTGTAACCATGGGCTTTAGCCCACGGGATTCGCGCGATCTCTCCCAAATCGCTTTAACCGCATTTCCTCCCGCGCCTCCGTTGGGGGGCGCGGGAGGAAATGCGTATTCTTCGATATCTTATTATCCCGGTTTCCTTCCGGCGGTTGAAACCGCCGGTTACAAAGAGTTTCGTCCCTGTCGGGACTTTAGCGAACTACGTTCGCTGTCGCTATCGCTACATATTATCCTAGACGATTTTGCAAAGACAAAAAACTATTGAGCGCTGGAAAATTTGCGTATACCCTGATTATTTTGGCGATAGTAAAAACGTTCTAAAATCTGAAAACTCGCTATAAAAAAACGTGCGATTGAATAGAATACTCAATCGCACGCTAGGAGGTTATTAATAACATTGAGAAGTTATTTTGATTTCTTTTGACGTTTCATCCAGTAAAGACCGGCAGCGCCGAGAAGCAACAGCGCCCAAGTGGACGGTTCCGGAGCTCCCGGGGTTTCAGGAGCGCCGCGACCAATCAGGTAAAGACCGTTGCCGTTTTGTCCGATCAGATCGAAGAAGTCTTTGTAGTTTGCCAGCAGGTAGTTGTAATCGCCATCCGCAAACCCAGGATCAGTTACGATATGATATTCATTGCCCTCTTCCGCCCACTTATCAGCGTCGCCAGCTAGGAACGACAGTTTAATAGCAGCTTCGTCGTTGATTGTAAACTTGTAGTCATTTCCTTCGATAGCCAGCGTGTCGAAATAGCGGGCAGACGGGTCGTTGCTATAAGCGCTGAATTCAAACAGACCAGTCGCGCCAGCGTCGATGTTCACATCGCCGTAGACGGTAGCGTCGCCGACAGAATTGCCGGGCGAGAAGACTGCGTCGACTACTTCGTTGCCGACTACTGTACCGTCTTCGTTCAACGGACCGACGTTCAAAGTTCCTTCAAATTCGCCCAGAAGATCAAATTGACCCTGATTGACGTTGAGGGAACCAGCTTGCAAGGGCATGTCGTTTGTTGGATGAGCTTGAAGCTTACCAGCTCCGGTCTTGGTGATTTTACCAGCGCCGGAAATCGCGTTTTCGATTTGCTTGGTCTGTCCAGCGGCAACGTTGTAGACAAGTTCGCCGTCCTCTTTAACTTCAATCGGACCAACGCCTGCGGTTCCGTTGGAATCTTCGTCCGTTAAGAGGACAAGAGATCCTGCGTCGACTTCGGTTCCTCCAGTATAGGAGTTTTCGCCTGTAAAGAGCAGAGAACCAAATCCTGTCTTCTTGACCTTTGCGCTTCCGTTGATTGTACCTTTGTACTGGGTCTCGGCGCTGTTGTTGAGCAGCAGCATTCCATCGTCAGCGTTAATCTCGGCTTCCGGATTGGTTCCAGAAAGATTATTAAGCGTCTGATCGCCAGTCGATTCGATCGTCGCGTTGTTGGTAACGCTGCCGGACGTCGCAATAGCGTTGTCCTTGTTCAATTCCAGCGTACCGCCGGAAACGATTGTGTCTCCAGTGTAGGTATTGTCGCCAGAGAGAACCAGCGTACCGCCTTCAGTCTTGGTCAGGTCGCCGCCGCCGGAAATCGGACCAACCTGATCCAATTCGTAACCGTCGCCAATGATAAAGACGCCGTCTGAATCCAGAGAAATATTCTGTTCGTGAGACGCAATTTTAACGTCGTCTTCATCATATTTAACGCCGATCTTTTCGGTTCCGTCAATTGGCCAGTTCTTTCCGTCGTCGGCAATCGGATTCCAGTACAGAGAACCCGGGTCTTCTGCTTGACCAAGATAAATGCCATCGGCTGTTGCGGTCAACGTCCAGGGTTGCGTTCGACCAGAAAGGTAAGACGTCAAGTCCTCGGGTCCGGTATAGCCGTTGGTAATGGAAACGATCTTGTAACCTGCTTCAGGTGCCATTTCATACCAGGTCGCTTCTGTTCCCTGAGCAAAGGTCAGGTTAAATTTACCCGTTGTATCCGTTGTAAACTCGAATCCGTTTGCAGCAATGAGCGTATCGAAGTCATCAGCAGTGAAATCGAAGTTGATTTGACCGCCGCTAAGCGTTACCTTTCCGCCGACAGTCAGGTCTAAAGCGGCGTTTGACGTCTCGCCAATGGTAAGCTGACCAACGGCGTTATCAGAACTGCCGATTGTTACCGCGCCGGTTCCTAACGCGACTGCATTGCCAGCAACGACAACGCCGTCTTGAATGTCATACCCGCCAGTATTTGTATTAGCGTTCGTCAATTTCAACGTTCCAGCGCCTGTCTTGGTAAACGGAACAGCGCTGGTATTAAGTCCAGAAATCGTCAATTCTCCGTCAGTAACGTTGACCGTCATTGTTCCACCAGACTTGGAGATTTGGGCTTTAATGACAGAATTGCCAGACGAAGTAATTGTAGCGGTTCGATTGTAGAAATCCAACCCGCTCTTATTGTTTCCGTCCGTAAGGATTTCGGTTTCGATTGTACCGCTTTCCAACGTAACGTTGTGCATGTGGGTGTAGGAACTCGGTATAAGAGTTCCGCGGATGGTAATGTTTTCCTGAACGGTGCTACCGTATCCGAACTGGTTGGAAACGTGGCATTCCAGTATCGCGTCCTTTTCAATAGTCAAGGTCCCGTATCCAAATGTACTGCTGCCATTGTTTGGCGCGCTTCCGATAACCTTTCCTTCTTTAATAATAAAATCGCTTTTGATATTTTCATTGCGCTTTGTCAGTTCCAATTCGCCCTTTCCGGTTTTAACAATTGGAAGGTTAGTAGCTCCGCCATAGCTGTCGATCTTGGAGTTGATTGTCAACTTGGCGCCTTCGGCAATTGCAAAGTACCCAGCTTTTTCTCCTTCTGGGTAAGTTGTTCCGCCCAGTTCGCGAATGGAGAATTCATTAAGATTGATCGCGTTATTCTGACCGCCGGTAACATGGATTGCGTTATCAATAATGTAGCTGCCAACGCCGCCTGTGCCAGTAGCGCCTTCTTTTTTCGTTTGAATAATGCCGTTGTTCATTACGATAACGGCGCCTATTGTAGAGTGGCTTGTGTCGCCATCGTTTTGAAGAATGCCGCCGTTAATCAGACGGATTTCGGCAGGAGAGTTGCCCGCCCAGGCGAAGACGTCGCCCTCTCCGCTAAGAATGGCAGTCCCGTCAGAGCCGTCTACGGTAATAATAGAGCCAGGTTTGAGCGTTCCTGCTCCGCCAGTAGAAGCTGTTCCTAACGTCAACGTACCCTGTTTGACAATTGTTTCTCCAGTATAGGTATTGTTTCCGTAAAGAACCAGCGTACCGGCGCCAGTTTTCAGCAAGTCTGCGTCGCCGGAAATTGTCCCGTTGATTGTTAAAGTATGACCTTCGCCAATCTGGTATTCGCCCTGTGTGAAAGAACCGCTTTTGTTCATTGCGATTGTTTTGGGAGCAGAAGTTGTACCAAACTCAGCGGTCGCATCGCCGTCAAGGAACTTAACGCCGATTTTGGGATTGTCATTCATTGTCCATGAAGACTGTCCCATGTCGTCTGTACTATTGGCATAATACCATTTTTCTACTGTCGGCGGATCATCGGGCTGAGAGCTTTTCGGTTTCAGATAAATAACATTGCCTGATTCAACAAGATACCAGTTGTTCGTTTGCTGACCGTCGGCGTAAACTTTAATGGAGTCTTTATTGAATACCAGTGTTTCACCGACTTCGATAATTGAGTAGCCCTCATTAGGCGCTCCGTCGTGCCACGCCATTTCGTCATTATTATTGAATTTTAAACTGATAGTTCCGTTATTTAAAACACAATTATTTGAGGTCAAATAGTCCAAGTCCAAGTCTCCGCCTGTAGCGCCGGAAATGAACGTATTGACATCGAATTCAATGAACCCGCTGGAAAGAGTTAAGTCTGCAACATAAACGCCTTCAGTTTCGCTGGTTTCGCCAATTATAAAGGTTCCGCCATTGATGTGTAAATCGGTAACTCTTCCCGCAGATTTGAAAATTGATTCGTTATTGATAGAAACCGAACCGTTCAATCCGCCGGATCCTGAGAGCGTTAACGTACCCGTGTTGACGCTTACCGCACCGGTATAACCCGAAGAATTACCAGTGAGAATCAGTTCGCCGCTTCCGGTTTTTTTTACGTTGCCAGCGCCGCTCATTGCTCCGGGGTATGTTACAGTCGTTCCACTGGAAATGTTAAACTCGACGTTGCCAACGCCGCCTTCGCCGGTTCCAGTAATGAGGTCTCCGCTTGGAATAGACAGGTTTGTATAGGTAACGTCTGCAAACGCAGAGGAGGCAACAAACAGGAACGAAGCCAAAATGGCAAGGGAAAGGAAAACAGTCGTGCGGGTTGTTTTCATGGTTTATGTCCTTATTTATAATAAGGCGTAAAATGGTTTTAGTATTTATAAAATCCCCTCGATCGCCATAAAATGGCAATCTACAGAATTTCGTTTTATATCCTATTAGTTAAAATTATAATCTAACATTTTCAAAACATCAAGCAATTTTGAAAATTTTTTTGGAAAATCTTTAATTTTTTTCTAAAATTTCCCTGGATTTTTGAAAATTATTGCAGCTAAATGCCCCATATTGTCTATTTTAACATTCATAAAGGGAATTTCCCTATTTGAAATAATCGTTAAACTGGCTCGACTTCTGAATTTACCTCTTCTTCGCTGGCGTCTGATTTTCTCTTAAACAGTGACATGAAGTCGATAACGAGGCTCATCAGCAGCGGAACGACGGTAAGCGTGAAAATTGACGAAATCGCCAACCCGCCCAGGACGACGGCGCCCAGTCCGCAGTAGAGTTCTGACCCGGAGCCGGGCGACAGAACCAGCGGCAGCATGCCGAAGACGCTCGTGCAGCTTGTCATGAAAATGGGGCGAATACGCGTTCTGACGGATTCTGCAATGGCTTTTCGCGGCGGCATTTTTTCAATGACGTCGTTTTCGCTCTCGCCCCGCCCTCTCATGAAGTTGAGGGCCTGATGGACAATCAAAATCGCGTTGTTGACGACGACGCCAATCAAAATAACAAATCCCAGCATGGAGAGCGTGTCCATTTGCTGTGTCGGGACGCGCCAGTGCATCCACGCCAGGCCCATGAACCCGCCTGCCAACGCCAGCGGGACGCTGAAAAGAATGACAAACGGGTAAACCCAGTTCTCAAACAGAGCCGCCATGAGCAGATACGTTATTAATAAGGACAGCGCAAAGCGTCCGGTTAAAATCGAGAAGAACGAGTCCCAGTTGAACCCCGTCCATTTGCCGATCATGGCTTCCCGGGTCTGTGACAGCTTGTCGGCGTTTCCCGATGGGCGAATAATCACGTCCGGCGCGATTCCGCCTTCGGTTCGGCACTGTTTGACAATCTGGTCGATGTCCGCCAGAGCCTGTTCCAAGGCGACTTCCTGCGGCGGGAAGACTCGCAGGGTTACGTTTCTTTCCTGTGCCAATCGCCGAATCTGTTGTGACGCCTCGGCAGGAACGAAGTCTGTAATTTGGGAGAACGGCAAGACCTTGCCCTGCCCGTCCGAGTCCTTAATATAAATAGGAATCGCGCCGATAGAGTCCGGGTCAAGCGGCAAGTCGGGGTCGCGAATGAGGGTAACGTCGATGTTGTCGCCTTCGTTGTCGAAGTCGCCGCACATAAGCCCTTCGACCATCGCACGCCCGATGTTGGCAAGCGTCTGCGAGGAAATCCCCAGCTCTTTGGCGCGAATCTGGTTGATTTTCAATTGCAGTTCAGGACCGCTTAAAACGTAGTTGTTGGGCTGGGTTCTCACGCCGGCTTTTGTGTACTTCTCTTCCAGCTTTTTCTGAAGGTTGGCGGCGGAATAGCGCAGACGATCCATGTTCGGACCGATAATTTCAATACTGATTTGGTTGGACCCCATTCCTCTGCCGAAAACGGGCCGCTGCATGGCGGAGCCGAACGCGGCGGGGATGTCGTTCATGGCGTCGTTGAGCAGCGGAATGAGCTGCGCCGGATGATCCGGGTCTTTGCTGGTCATCATCAAAAAGGAGTTCGTGGGCGACACGACCATAAAGAAGTCTTTGACCGGCGGGACGCGTTTGATCTGCTCTCCGGTTTTGAAGTCGTAGATGGGATGCTCCTTAAGGATTTTGTCGGTCTGCTCGTAATTCTCGGCTTCCCAGAACGGACGAATCTTTTCCATGATGGTTCTGCCGATAATGAAGTTTTGTGACAGCGAGTACCCTGGGGGCGTGTTCATCATGCCGTTGACCATGTTTTTGTTGCCCTGCGGCAAGTAGCTTGCAGGCGGCATTAGCGACATCGACGCCCACAGCGACGCCAGCGTCAGCCCGACGACGAGAACGATTCGCGTCCACGCGCTTGCCCAGGAACGTTCCATCAGCGCGTACGTCAGGGACGAGAATTTATTCGTTAGCCATCCGCCCAGCGGCGCGAGTCCAAAGAGGGATCGGGCGGCTTTCGCGACCGGGTTTTTCCGTTCGGACGTTGGTTTCAAAATCACAGCGCAGCACGGCGGAATGACGAAAATCGAAACGAACAGCGACAGAATAATCGCCCCGGAAATCGCGATGGCAATATCGGCGAAGATCATGCCGCTTTCTTCCTGAATGGTCAGAACGGGCGCGAAAACGGCAACGGTTGTCAGCGTTGAGGACAGAATCGCTCCCCAGACTTCCGTTGTACCATCGTAAGCCGCCTGACGAGGCGTCTTGCCCATGTGAAGGTGCCGGTCGATGTTTTCCAGAACGACAATCGAGTTGTCAATTACCATCCCAATGGCAAACGTCAACCCCGCCAGCGAAATGACGTTGATTGTTTTTCCCGTCATTTTAATAACGATAAACGTCCCGAAAATGGAAATGGGAATCGCCAGCGAAATAATCAGCGTCGGTCGAACGGAGCGCAGGAAGAACAGCAGAACCAGCATTGCCAGAATGCCGCCGGTGAACATGTTGTCGCGAACCAACGCGATCGCCTGTTCGATGTACGTGCCGTCGTCGTAGAACATGGACGCCCTAATTTTGTAACGGTCGTTCTTGTACATTCGCATCAGTCCGCCCTCGGCTTGAAGCTCGTCCATGCGCTTTTTGACGGCGCGGGTAACTTCCAGCACGTTGGCGTCGGACTCTCGCAGAACCTGCAATCCCATGCACGGCTGCCCCCGGAACTGGGAAAACGCCGTTCGCTTTTTGACCGTCAAATAGACTTCCGCCACATCCTGAACGCGAATGGGAATCCCGTCTTCGTACTTGATAACCGTTTGACGAATTGGCTCGAGGTTGTCGAATCGCCCCAGAACGCGCATTCGGACGTCCAAGCGCCCGCTGCTGACGTCGCCGGCGGACTCATTGACGTTGTCCGACCGCAGCGCCGCCTGCATTTGATCGATGGTGATGCCAGCCCGCGCCAGCGTTTCCGGGTTGAATCGAATTTGGACTTCCTGCTCTCGTCCGCCATGAATTGTTACTTCCGAAACGCCTTTGATGTTCTCCAGCGCCGGTTTAATATAGCGGTCAGCATAGTTGTAGAATTCCGAGATGTCAAAGTGCGGGTCGTTGGCGGTCGTGTACATTTCAAACATGACGACCGGCTCGTCGGTTTCCGCGCTGGAAAGACGAATAACGGGCTTGTCGACGTCTTCCGGGTACGATGGGACTTCGTTGAGTCGGTTAGACGCTTCCTGAACGGCGCGCGACATGTCGAACCCGACGTTGAATTCGAGAGTGATCTGCGCCATGCCCAGCGACGCAACCGACCGCATTTCGTACAGCCCCTGCAGCGTCTTGAGCCGCTTTTCCTGCTCCATAATAATAGAGAGTTCCACCTCTTCCGGAGAGCGTCCCACCCATCTGGTTGTAACAGTAACCATCGGGCGGTCAACGTTGGGCATGAGCTGAATCGGAACCAGAGTGAGGCAAATCGTCCCGAAAAGCACGGTTAAAATCACGCCGACGCAGACTTTAACCGGGTTGTCTATAGCAAATTTGATTATATTCATTTTGAAATGTGGGAAGGGAAATGGCGGGCAAGCCGACTTATATGCATTTTATATTATTGACATTTTACTTCAAAATAATATTCCCTGCAAGAGGGTCTGAACATAACGCCATAGTGAATTCGTAATTCGTAGTGCTGAATTCGCAATAACGCAAGCGCAAGAAAAAATCGTTCGCTTGCTCCGCATTCTCATACGTTTATAGGAAAAAACAGAGGAAACAAACAAATTCTGATTGTCTGTTGTCTCCGCTCATTTTCGAGTCAAATAGTCGTTTTTACGCCGTTATTAGAAATAATTATCATTTATCGTTAAATATTTTCAAGAATTTTCTGGATTTTACACAATTTTTACATAATTTCGCTTGACTTGGGAACAAATAGGTGTATAATGATGTCAAAGTTTGAGGGAAATCCCGATTATTTTATTAGCATTTAATTGGATAATTTTTTATCTATTGCTATTAGATAATTTTTTATCAAATTGAATGCCGAATAAGATTACTAAGGATTTTTTGATAACCCATAATCCTGGAAAAATTTATTTCCCCAAGAGTAGTAATAAGAAAACTGATTAGTCAGAAAGACGTCAATTACACTGATCAGACGATTAAATTACAACCCCTGCCTTTATTTGTTTGCGAATAGATTTTCGCCTGTGCAACAGTATTGAGAGTTTAGATTTTGGCGATAATTTATTTTCAAGCAATCTGTTGACAAATCGCTTTTAGCGATTATCAAAGTTTTGTTTTTATTACAAATTCATTATTCATCAGACTGTTGGTTATAGTTTGAGAACGATGATTTTTGTAATTTTGTATCAGTGTAACCCTGCCAAAGAAAGGAGGAAATCATGAATTATTTGTTGTTAACCTCCACCCTGCCTCACACATTTTGTCCTGCTGTTTTTGCACGTCAAACCCTGTTCTCGTGTATGTGTTAGTTCAAAAGTTGATGATTGTGGATTTAGTATTTGGAACAATTCCAACAAAAAAGTCAGCTTGATAAAAACAGTTTTGAACGGTTTTATTAACTGCTTTTTTACAGCAAATCCGGTTTAACGTTATTTGTCGCTTGTAAAGCATTTAATACTGAGAGTGAAATTATTGACGTTAAGTAAAAAAATTCGATAAATTTTTAGCTATTTAGCTCGGATTTGATGTTACTTTTCCAAACTGAATACGTATTAATCAGATAAAGCGCATATCGCGTTGATTAAATTACAGGTTCAGAATTAAACAAAATTTGATATTACCTTACCTTGAATACGATGAAAACAAATACTTACAAAACCTGCCGTCCAGCCTGCTTTCTCCAGATATTGGTCAGCGTCTGCTGCCTGATATTTATGATCGTATGCTTTGTTGCTCAGTCAAGCGCCAATCAGATTGACTTTGAGTACGACCCGGCGTTCAACGCTGACAACAACGTCGCCAGCGCTGACGATATGAGAACCGACGAACCCGTTGAACCTCAAAAAATCGTCCTGATTCAATCGCAGGAAGATATGAGCAACGACTGGAACAAATCCAATTTTTGGTCTCCCAAGACAACTCCCAATACGCTTGACGTTTCGGAAAAAGATGGCATTTTTATCGTTGGCGGCGGATTCCGCGTACGCAGCAACAAAGATGCACAGATTCAGACCTTTGGAGGCGATAATTCCGATAAGGTTTCGCTGTACATTGGCTTCGAAAACGACGCTGAAACGCCATCCGTAGAAAAGGGTATTTTGCACATTAAAGGCGCCGTCCAGAATGACGACACTGTTACTATTAAAAACCTTGTCATTGGCAATGGCGAGATTTTCCAGGGCGCTGCCAATGCCAACGTTGCCCTGAATGGAAATCTGACGATAGTCGATAACTGCTTGCTTCGCATTAAAGCAGAAGCGACGACCAAAACGGAAGAGCGTTCTTTGATTGTCAACAGCCATATTTACGGAAAAGGGAATTTGGTGATTCAAAGCGAAGACGAAAAAGCAAATCACGTTTCGCTGATGAATATGGCAAGCGAAAACAACGCCTTTACCGGATCGGTAACAATTGCTGAAAACACTCTCGTTACCCTCAGCGGCAAAGACGCATTTTGCAACGCTTCCACTTTTACCAATAACGGCGTCCTTACGCTTGCCGCCGACCAAACGCTGAATAATCTTTCCGGAAGCGGAACGATTGACGTTAAACAATACAAATTGACGATTCATAACGATCAAAACAGTTTGATTTCCGGTTCTATTGACGGCGAAGGCGATTTGGCTAAAACTGGCGACGGAACGCTTCAGATTATTACCTCGGCGGAAGGCGCGGTCAGAGCGGAAAGCTTTGTTATCTCCTCGGGTCGTCTGGATATGGAAGGCTATTTTGAGGGAACGCTCAAAGTTACGAACGACGCTGTTGTAATCGAAGACGCCACGATTTTTTCACCGGGCGTTGGCGTTGGAACGATTGACATCGACGGCGATATGATTCTCGCTGACGGCGCTGTGTTGCTGATGGAAATCGGCGGAACCACGTTTGCCTTTAACGACCAGTTGCTTCTTAACGGACAGGTTCAATTTGAGGAAGGAGCGATTGTTCAGTTCGCTCTGGCTGCAGATACAACGTATACGCCTGAAGACGGCGACCAGATCGCGGTCAAAATGCCGAAAGTCAATTGGGATACGACTACATTTTCATCCGACGATTTTTCGCTGGATTATTATGACGACGCTGCTGGTTTGCAGTACGTAAAGGCAGAAGCTAACAATCCGACAAAACGCATTCCCGCAAAAGGCCCAACGGCTGCAGCCGTTCCGGAACCGTCGACCTGGGCTCTGCTCATTCTCGGCGTTGCTGGACTGTATTTCATTCGTAAGAAAAAGGCGTAAAAAAGGCAAGGCGGGTAAAATATTCTGATTGTAAGCATTGATTGGGCAAGGCTGCGGACTATTTCGTCTGCAGCCGATATATTTTATATAGGGAAATTAATATATAGGCTCAATAATGCACAACGGATTGAAAAGCAACGGATTGCTGTCAACTCGTATTTTTACGAGTTGTGTTGTATTTCTTGCGCTGATAACCGCGCTTCCATCTTTTACCAGCGCTCAAGATCGGCAGGTTTATTATCAGGATATTAATCAATATTTGGTAGCCAATGAAGAGTTTGATCCGGAGCATGACGTTGCCCATTGGGACAATGCCGAATATTGGTCTCAAAATGTAGCTCCTTCCCAAACTTGCAATTCTATCTTTGTTGTTGGGAACCGTTTCCATTTACGCGCCCACAACGGCTCTTCTTATACAGATCAGGTTTTTGGTACAAGCGACTCGACAAAACCCAATTATCTTTATGTCGGGTATGAGGTCGATTTGGAAACTGGAACTGTCAATTTGAATAAGTGCGATTTTGCGGCTCTTCATTTAAAAGGGAAAAACTGGGGCAATGACAGCATTACCATCGACCAGCTTTATCTTGGCAATGGAGAATTATTTCAGGGCGCCGCCGGCTCTACGATTACGTTGCACGGCAATATAACCATTGAAGGCAATGCAGCGTTTCGAAACGTCGCTGAGGCGCATATGTCAGCAGGTCAAACAGAAGATCGCATTCTGATAATTGAAAGCCGCATTCATGGTACGGGAACGCTTAATATTGAAGCGGAAAAAACGCACGGCGATCATCAATCGGAAATTTTTATTGCGAGTACAAATAACGATTTCAGCGGCAGCGTGTGCATCAACTCCGGAACGCATATTTATATCGACGACGAACAACATGAACATCCTTACTACGACTATCAAACGCATCTTTTCCTTACGGGAGAAAACGCGTTGTACAATGCTTCCATGATTCTCAATGAAGGCATTGTTAAAATAACGGCTGACCAGACGTTTCAAAATTATTATTCCGGAGTCGACACTCATCAGTCTGACGTTTTTACCGGCATTGGTTCGCTCACTATTGACAATGGCGCTAATCCTGTAGAGGTTAAACTTTATTACGACGATCCGACAACAATCAATAACCCCCTTGGTCAGATTACCGCCAATGATAAGAGTACTTTGGAATTTGAGCTGCCTGCAGGGAAGACAAAATCGATGACCATGTCCGAAAACGACGACAATTATTCCAAAATCGACAGTCAGGGGAAACTTGTCAAGTCCGGAGACGGAACGCTTCAGATTGTCGCTGCATCCGAAGGACTTATCGGCGCGGAAAGCTTTGTCATTTCTTCCGGACGTCTGGATATGGAGGGCTATTTCACGGGCGACGTTGTCGTTGGCGAAAAACTTCCTGACCCGGCTACCGGCTATACAACGGGAACCTTTTCTCCCGGCGACGTTGTCGGAGCAGTAGCCAACGTCATTGGCGATTTTGACGTCCACGACGGCTCGACGCTGGCTTTTGAACAGGACGCCACCGGCATGGATTTACTTAAAGCGACCAATTTTGATGTTTCACCCAGTACTATATTTGATTTGACAATGGGCAGCTATGAGCCGGGCGCTGTGTATCCGATTCTTGTGCAAAACTCAGGTGAGTTTACGGATACTTACGCCCGTTCCTCATTCTGGGATTCTCTGCTGTCTCCCGCCAGCCAACCGTACTGGACGCTGTTTGTCAGCGGCGATACGGTCTACGCAAAGATTAAAGACGACGCCCCCGTTCCGCCATACATGCTCGTTCCGGAACCGTCGACCTGGGTGTTGCTCATTATCGGCGCTGCCGGACTGTTGTACGTTCGGAAAAGAAAATAAAAGGCGAGCCACGGGTGTAAACCCGTGGGCGAGAAATGCAGCGCGAACGGGGAACGCTAAATATCTTCGACTGCGCCCTGTTCTTTGAGAAGCGCTATAATTCCTTGGTCGCCTCTTTGAAGAGCGAAAGCCAAGGGAGTAGAACCGTGATCGCCGCCACGGGCTATTGCGTTGACGTCTGCGCCCGATTCTACCAGCAATTTAACCATTTCAAAAGAGCAACATTGAACGGCGTCGTGCAAGGCGGTTCTTTTGTAAATGTCAGCGGAATTGACGTCGACGCCTTTTGCAATCAACCATTTTGCCAGTTCCGGATTGTCGCTCATCATGGCATAGTACAAGGCGGTTCTCTGGCTGTTGTCGGTAGCGTTTACGTCTGCGCCAATCTCAACCAGCCACTGAACCAGTTCCAAAGAGCCGCTTTGCACAGCGTCAAACAGGATAGGATCGCCCTGCTCTGTTTTCACGTCGAAGTTGGAATATCGCGCCGCCAGCCACTGAACCAGTTTCAAATTGCCGCTTTGAGCGGCAAAATTCAAAACCGACTTTCCCCAGCTGCGCTCTGCGTTGACGTCTGCGCCGCGATTAACCAGCCATTTTACCAGTTCCAGATTGCCGCTTCTGGCAGCGTCAAACAGAATGGGACGACCAAACGAGTCTTTATCGTTGATTTTAGCGCCCAGTTCAACGAGCCGCTCAACCAGTTCCAGAGAACCGCTCCTGGCGGCGTCATGCAAAACGGACAGCCCGAACAGGTTTTTCGCGTTGACGTCCGCGCCCAGCTTAACGAGATATTCAATTACATCAGACGAGCCGCTTTGAACGGCGGCGTGCAAAACCGTGTTGCAATAATTGTCTTGGGCGTTGATATCAAACCCTTTTTCAACCAGCCATTGAACGACTTCCATCGAGCCGCCAAGAGCGGCAAAATGCAAAACCGTCCAGCCGTCAGAGCCTTTTGCGGCAATGTCAGCCCCAGCGTTCAAAAGCGTTTTAACGTTGGTCAGATTGCCTGTCCAAACGATGTAGTGAAGAAGATTGGCTTTGCTGCGAAAACAGGAAAAGTCATAGTTCCCGCTTTGGAACATGTCTTCGAAAAACTTGGAGTCTGTTGTATTAAATCGAGGTTTCATAATCTTTTTCTATGGGGAATCATTTGATTTTCGTTATTATAACTCTTTTTAGATTTCTATACAAGCATTTTTCAAGCATTTTTTAAGTTTTTTTTATTTTTTCTTTTTCGGGGTTGTAATTAACTCGCGAGCGGTTATAATTATATTCAGTATGATAAAAATATAATCGAAGATTATAACCCGATTTGGAGGAATAACGATGAAACGTTTTATTACATCGCTTGCTGCGATGGTTCTCGCCGGCGTTTGCGCGATTGCCAGCGCTGCGGGATTTATCCCGTTTGAGAAGCTGTCGCCCAAAGGACAAAACGACCTCATTTACGACTGGTCGTTCCAGGCGGACTTCACGTTCGACGCGACGAAAGTCGCCAACGAAATCAAATGGGCGAAAGAGGCTGCGGCTCGCATTGCCGATCTGGCAGAAGATCTCGATTTCTCCGCTCAAATCGCCAAGCTGGACGAATTGCAGAAGAAGCTTGACGCTGAAGGGGACAAGGACTACAGAACGCTGTATTTGGAAGTTCGAAAAGTCAAGCGGGAGATCATGTTCGCTAACCCGCTGCTGGACTTCGACACCATATTGATGATTCAAAACCCGTATCCGAAAGGCAAGGCAGGCGACACGACCAACGAATGGGCGCACGAAGCCCGGCACCGCAACGGATTCATGGCTTCCGATGGCGGGAAGTTGCTCCTTATCGGCTTGAACCCCCGCGACGTCAAGCTGGACGTCGTCCCCGATCTCAAAGGCGCGTTCTGGAAACCGGACTTGTCGTTTGACGGGAAAGAGATTCTGTTCTGTTACAAACCCGTTGGGGAGAAGTCGTTCCACCTGTACAAGGTCAACGCAGACGGAACCAATCTGCGTCAGCTGACCCGCGGCGACTACGACGACCTCGACCCGGTCTACACGCCCGACGGGCACATTGTCTTCGCGTCGTCCCGACAGGGCAGCTACGTTCGCTGCATGCCCATGACGCACGCGTTTGCGATGTCCCGCTGCGATTCCGACGGGAAGAATATTTACGTCATTTCCGCCAACGGCGAACCGGAATACAATCCGTGCATGCTGCCCGACGGCCGCGTTATTTTCACCCGTTGGGAATACACCGACAAGGGGTTGTGGCGCGTTCAGTCGCTCTGGACGATGAACCCGGACGGCACGAACCCGCAGACGTTCTGGGGCAACCAGTCCATCTGGCCGGACGTCCTGACCGAAGCCCGCGCCATTCCCGATTCCAAGAAAATCATCTTTACCGCGGTTGGGCATCACCACTGGTTTGACGGCACGATTGGGTACATCGACCCGACCAAAGGCATGAACTACCCGGACGGCTTGGAATGGATTACTCGCGAAAGCCCGTTCCCGGAATGCGGCAGAGGCCCCAACGACCCGGCGCCGTCTTACGATTACCATGCGGCGGGCGCCTATCACGCCTATAAGTCGCCGTATCCGCTGAGCGAAGAATATATGCTCGTTTCCGCTCGTCACGGAAAGGCGACGCGCGGGTTCACCAACGAGGACAACGGCTGGTTCTTCAAGCTGTATCTGCAAGACGTCTACGGCAACAAGGAACTGATTTATTCGGCGGACAACGCTAACGCCTGGTACGCTGTCCCGTTCAAGGCGCAGCCCGTCCCGACGGAAATTCCGGATAAAGTCGATTGGCCCAAAATCGGATCGGGCGAACAGCCCAAGCCGGGATATTTGTACTCCAACAACGTCTTCGACAACGCCCCGGAAATCCTGAAAGAAAAAGGCAAGGCGATTCGCGTTGTCCAGATGGATCCGAAAAACTATACAACGTGGCACAAAACCGTTCAGCACGATGGCCCCGCCGTTTCTGTCTTCCAGGCGGAAGGCGTTAAGAGAATTCTCGGAACCGTTCCGATTGAGCCGGACGGAAGCGTTTACTTTGAACTCCCCGCCGGCAAGTCCGTCTACTTTGAGATGCTGGACGAGAACGGAATGGCGATTCACGTCATGCGTTCGTTCGCCAACGTCATGCCGGGCGAAACCCGCGGCTGCTTTGGATGTCATGAATCGAATTTGAATACCAAGGGCAACACGCCCAGCAAAGGCATGAATATGGCGATGAAGAAAGGTCCGCAAAAGCTCACGCCGCCCAGCTGGGGAACGGAAGAGTCCATCTCGTATATGCGATTCGTTCAACCGGTCTTGGACAAGTACTGCGGCAAGTGCCATCAAGACCCGAACAACGACGCGTACAAAAAGCTCAATATGGTTTGCCGTCCGTCGACGCACCCGTGGCGTGACAACGTCTTGACGCGTCCGGGAGAAACAAGCCCGTTCTGCGAGCCGTACCTGACTCTCGTCAACGGTCAATGCAAATGGAGCAAAAACATCCCGAAGAACGCGAAGGGCGTTCCAGAAAACCTTGCCGGGCTGTTTATCGTTGAAGGCTACGACCGCAACGACCCGGAACCCCTCAAGACGCTTCCGCCCTACACCGCCTATAGTCCGATCAGCCGGCTGATTCACAACGCCTGTTCGGGAGAACATCACGACGTCAAAGTAACAGGCGAAGATCGCGAACGCCTTATCGCCTGGGTGGACTGCAACGGTCCGTATCTGGGAGACGAGGAGATTCGCGCCATGTACGACCCGGAATCCTACAGCATAGATAACATTCCGCCAGTGCGTCCGCGAGTCGCCACCGCCCCGGTGATTAACCGATTCGACATTCGTCAGGACGGCGACTCCGAAAAGGTCGCCGGCGTCCCGCTGAAACTGTATTCTCAGCAACCCTTTGACGGCGAAATCCTCAGCGCTCTGTACGGCGCCAACAACCAGTACATCGACGTTACCGACCAGCTCAAAAAGCTCATCGGCGACAAACGCGTTGTTACAATCGGGAAATATAACGACGTCTTCGGCGACCCGATCAAGGATACCCGAAAGACGCTCAAAGTTGCCGTTCGATTCAAAGACGGTCGAGGCATGTACTACGAGTTCGAAGAGAACGTTCCGATTGAGTTGACGGCGAAATGATTTATTCAGTAATAAGTATTAAGTGGTAAGTGGTTAGTACGCAAAGCGGCGCTCTCACTTACCACTAACCACTATCAACTTACCACTTCCTATCCCATGAACTACACAAAATCATTCGTATTAATTATCGCTCTGCTGGCGGCAAGCCCGCTGTTTGCTCAGGAAACGGTTCGCGTCATGTCGTACAACGTTCGGAACTGCGTCGGCATGGACGGTTCCCGATTTGACGTTGACCGCGTTGCGAAAGTCGTAACCGGCGCGAATCCGGACATTGCCGGGATTCAGGAGCTGGACTGCAAGACGGAACGCAGCGGCGGGCGTGAGATTTTGACAGAACTGTCTGAGGGAACGAAGCTTCACGGCGAGTTTTCCGCCGCGATCGAGTTCCAGGGCGGGCTGTACGGCATCGGTTCTCTGACCAAACAGAAACCGCTCAGCGTCCGAAGCGTCCCCCTGCCGGGCGAAGAAGAACGCCGCGCGCTGCACATTCTCGAGTTTGAAAAATACGTCTTTTTTGTAACGCATTTATCGCTCACGCCAGTAAGCCGGGCTGAATCCGTCCCAATTATCAACGCCGAACGCGACAAGTACTCCAAGCCGGTGATTATTGTCGGCGACTTCAACGCCACGCCGGACTCTGCCGTTATGAAGGAATTCTTCAAAACCTGGCAGGACGTCGGCCCGAAAGCGTTCACGTTCCCGGCGAACCAACCGAAAATCCGCATTGACTACGTCCTCGTCAGCGTCCCGGGAAATAAACCCGTTCGAGTTGTTGACGCGAAAGTTTTAGACGAACCCGTCGCTTCCGATCACTGCCCGATTATTTCGGTAATCGAACTGCCTAATTAAATTTACGGTCGTACAGCAGCGCCGCGTTAAGAATAACCAGAACCGACCCGGCGTTGTGTACCAGCGCGCCGCTGATGGGCCCCATGATTCCCAGCATGGACAGGATAATCGCGACGAAGTTGATTCCCATCGCCAACGAGATGTTGACGGTAATCGACTGAATCACCGCGTTGGACAGTTTCTTCAAATAGCCGATTCGTCCCAGGTCTTCTGTCATCAGGACGATGTCTGCCGCCTCGACGGCAACGTCGCTGCCGACCTCGCCCATTGCAACGCCGATATCGGCGGTCTTCAGCGCCGGCGCGTCGTTGACCCCGTCGCCGATCATGCAAACGCGGCGCCCCTCCGCTTGCAGCGTCTCAATCGCCTTCGCCTTTTCGCCAGGCGGAAGTTCCGCCTCAAAGCGCGTCAAGCCGTTCTGACGGGCGAAATACTCTGCCGTCTGGCGGTTGTCGCCGGTTAGCAGAACCGTATCGACGTTGAGCGATTCGAGCTGTTCAACCATGCTGCCGACGCCTTCCCGCGGCGTGTCGGACAGAGCAATCAGACCAACAAGCTTCCCATCCGCCGCAGTTAAAATGACGGCGCTGCCCGTCGACCGCAGAGCCTGTAACGCGTCCCGGTCGGATTGTAACAGAGCAACTCCCTTTTCTGTAATCCATTTTTCAGAACCGCACAGAACGCTGCGTCCGCGGATGTCGGCTTGAATCCCTTTTCCAGACTGCATCGCAAAGTGTTCTGGGTCGACCAGAGCGAGGCTTTCCTCTTTCGCCTGCTTGACAATCGCCTTTCCCAACGGGTGTTCAGAGCGTTGTTCTGCCGACGCGACAAGCGTCAAAACGTCCTCGCGGGTCAGGCTCCCGTCCTGCGTTACAACGTCGCTGACGCGCAGCGCGCCGTAGGTCAGCGTCCCGGTTTTGTCAAACGCGACGGCGTTGACCTTCCCCATCTTTTCCAGCGCTTCGCCATTTTTGATGAGGATTCCGTGACGCGTCGCCTGACCGATAGCCGCCATGATAGCAGTGGGCGTTGCCAGCGCCAGCGCGCATGGGCAGAACACGACCAGAATAGTTATCCCGCGCCGAAGCGCATCAGTCCACTCTCCTGTCGCCAGTCCTGTTACAAGGAACGTGGCAATCGCCAGCAAAACGGCAATCGGAACGAGCCATTGCGCCCAGACGTCGACGATTTTTTGAGTGGGCGCCTTGCTCTTTTCCGCCTGTTCTACCAGGTTGATGAGCTTATGCAGAGCGGAATCGCGGACGACCTTTTCCGCTCGAATTTCAATCGCTCCGTTGAGGTTGATAACCCCGCTGACAAGCGCGTCGCCAGCGGTTTTTTCTACCGGCAGGGACTCCCCCGTCATGGCGGACTGGTCAACGGTCGTGTCGCCAGATAGAATAACGCTGTCGACGGGTATCGTTTCGCCCGGCAGGACGCGAAGGACGTCTCCGATTTGAATCACCTCAGCAGGGATCATTTCTTCCTGACCGTTGACGACCAGCCGTCCCTGAACCGGCGCCAGCGCGACGAGTTTCTGCAGTCCCTTTCGAGCGCGATTAATCGTCATCTCTTCCAGCGTCTCGCCGAGAATCATAATAAAGGCGACCTCCCCGGCGGCGAAGAACTCGCCCAGCGCGACGCAGGCAGCCATGGCGATTGTTACCAGCAGTTCAGACGACAAACGCCGCTTTTCAAAGAGCGTCTCGAACGCCTCGTATGCGAGCGGGAATCCGGAAATGAGCGTTGTCAGCAGTGCAGGATCGTAAACCGTCTTGACTCCGTACGCCATCATAACCAGACTGACAAGCAGAAAACAGCCGGAGACGACCGTCATTTTGAAGGACTCGCAAAGTTCAGCTAATTCGTGAAGCATGATGTTGGGTGGTTGATTGTACCTATACTGGTATTGGTATTTAGTGCCTAGTGCCTAGTGCATAGTGCCTAGTGCATAGTAAAATAAATTGATGAGCGCTTTGCGTCCTATACACTATGTACTAATCACTAAGCGCTTCTCACGACAAGCGCGAGAACCGTTCCAGGGCTTCGGAAAAGTTGGCGATGGTTTCTTCCGCGTCGCCGGCTTCGATGCCTTCTCGGACGCAGTGCGACAGATGCCCCTGCAGGATAATCAGCCCAATGCGGTGCATTGCGCCCTTGACGGCGTTGATCTGAACGAGAACCTGCTCGCAGGGAGCGTTTTCGTCAATCATTTTTTGAATCGCGTTAAGCTGTCCAATCGCCTTGTTGATTCGTACATGCAGTTTGTCGGAATCGATACATTTATGCATAGCGTGCCCTCCAAGTGGAAAGAGGTTGACGTATTCAGTCGAAATAGAACGTTTGGTTTCCCTCTCGACTTTCCATGCTTGTATTATACCTATACGGGTATAGGTTGTCAAGAGGGGGTAGTCAAGTTGCGAGTAACGAGTAGCGAGTAGCGAGAAACGCAAGCTCTACACAAAATCCTCTCGCAACTCGCAACTCGAAACTCACTACTTCTTGGAATAGAACTTTGCCCCGGGAAGGGATTCCAGGTATTTATCGCAAAAATCTGTTTTGCATGTGATGATATTATACGGCGTTTCGGAGAACGCTGCTGAAAGTTCCTGGACGACTTCACCCATTGAATATCGTGTAAAGAAGAAAAAGGAATTGACGCGTTCCAGGATAATAAAGCTCTGCCCGATAGCAGTCTTGTCGTTCAAAAGGCGTCTGACGTAATACGCACGATTGACAATGCCATATTTTTTCTTAAATGCGTCAACAAGGAAATCCTGAATGTCTTGCGGCAGCTGCGCCGATTCGAGAACGTCGTTTGCGTCGAGTTTCTTTTTGGTTTGAGTCGACAACTGTTTAACGCGGCCGTCTTTGAGGTCAATGAAGGCGTGAATCTTTTCGACGTCGCCGGAATCCATGTAATACTGTAACAGGAAATTGTTCTCGTCAATCTGGTACAACTCCGGCGCCTGAGAGATGCAGTCTTCCAGCTCTGCGGCGGCGCTGTCCGGGTCGTCTTTGGAATGTTCCAAAGCCAGAATGGCGCGGAAATGCAGAAAGTTGGGGAAGGCGTTGACGCATTGCTGCAACAGCTCCAATCGTTCCGCCTTTTGCCCGGTCTTTTCAAGATAATACAGGCAGTCGATCAGTTCGCTTTCGTTCATCGAGTCGACGGATGGCGGGTTCTGTTCCAACAATTGCTGACATTGCTCTGCCTCCGCGCGTACGTTTTTAGCGTATTCGTCCAGCGTCGCATGGAAATGAGCGTTGAGTTCCGAATCAAATTCGTCGTTGCGCCCGACGATTTCGTCCAGAGCGTCGGCGTTGAATTGGGCGAAGTTCATCGGATAGCGGCAGTCCGCCAGTTCCAGTCTCTGAGCAAATGACGGGTGTTCGTCAAAGACGTTGGGAACAGACTTCAGCGCGCGAGAAATCACTTTTTCGTCGCGTTCTTCCGGCAAGTCTTCGTATAGCCCCTCCCGAATCAGCTTGAGAATGTCGCACTGTTCCCAGGAATCGCTTCGCATCTGTGCCAACAGCTCGTCCATAACGTCTGAATACTGTTCTTCCTTTAGCAGCATTTCCACCATGCACGCGGCTAAATAGTCTTCTCCAAACGTTTTGACGATGTATTTATCCGCCTCAATTTCGTGCTGACGATACAGCGGGGCAAGCGCTTTATTAAAGGCGGGAAGCCAGTACTTAAGCCATGGAATAAAAGGAAGCGTTAAAATGCCAAGCTGAATGTTTGACCAGAATGCGTTTGCCATCATAATCCAGGCGCTGACGGACATGTGTTTGTGCTTGATGTGCCCGATCTCGTGAGCCAGACAGCCGACCAGGCCGCGATAGCTCAAAGCCGCCAAAAGCGGATACCCCAAAATGAGAATGTTGCGTTTGAACGGCGTAAAGAGGTAACGATTGGTCGCGGCGGCGTTGTACTGCGGAAAGATGTAGATCTCATGAATCTTCGGCCCCTTGATTTTTCGGGAAATCTCGTTGATCTTGTCGTATATTTGCCGGTACTTTCGTTTGTCGACCAGAAACATTCCCTTGCAGGGATCGTTCATAATGGAAGCAAAATATCCCCACGCCCAGCTTATCAAACAGATTACAGTAAAGATGGCAAGCCGAGGACTTTCGCCGCTGATGGACGCGAGAATCAAAAAGCCGACAATGATTACCAGAATCACAAACGCAATTACCGACTGCAGCGTCAGCCAGAGCAGATATGCGTAATACAGAATCCGTTGTTTGTCGTACAGGTCAATCATCCGCTGAGCGGACTGCCAGTCTTTCCATGTAAAATTCATTGCGTGGTCTCCGTTTGGGGAAATATGTTTTTATTCTTTGCTGTTTACTGTATCATATTGCAAGCAAAAATGCAATGGGGAGAGCGGGGACTATACGCATTTGGGTGCACGCAAATTTTTCTTGCGAAAATAAGAAGTTGAAACGCGTCTCGAAGAGACGCAACCCTTGTAACCGTGGACTTTAGCCCACGGAAGAAACGCGATATACTCCCCCTATCGCTTTAACCGCTTTTTCTCCCGCGCCTCCGTTGGAGGCGCGGGAGAAAAAGCGTATTCGTCGATATTCAATTATCCATTTATTCCCCCCGGCGGTTGAAACCCTTACTGTTATACACATCTTTCGATTTTCAAACAAATTTCTCAGGAAATATTTCCATGGCTAATTTATATCCTTCAACTAACGGAAGGAGTTCATTAAA
>JAFZAL010000049.1 GCA_017557195.1 Thermoguttaceae bacterium
CCCGATGGTCGCTCCGTTACCGCCTTTCATTTCTTTGTGTTCTATGGGTTCTTTGTGATTAATATTTCTTTGCGGACTTCGCGAACTTTGCGTGAGATTTCTTTTGCGGACTTCGTCCGCGACCCGGAAAGGTTTTCGGCTGCGTCGTTTTGATATGAACACATCCGACTTTTTGGTTCGCCTTCGGCGAACTGCGTAATTCCGTTCGCTTCGCTCTCTTCATTACCGCCTTTCATTTTTAAAACCAATCCGCGCATATCCGTATTTTCCCGGGGGCTTACGCACCCCGGCTCGCCTAAATCCGTGTGCTAGTTGTCCTGCGAAAAACCTATGAGGAGCGGCGCCTCGCAGCAACAAAAAAGGAACGAAGAATCTCAAGGATTCCTCGTTCCTTATCGTTCTTCTCAGTAACGAGAAGAACGACCCCTGAAACGAAATGGATTGTTACTGCGGCAGTTCGACTTTGCTTCCGTCCGGCGTTTCGTCGGAATGAATGTCAAACCACTCTTTCTGGAACTTGATTTGCTCGTGTTTCTTCGCGGCAATGTTGGTAACCAGAGACAGAATCGCGTCGGACATGGCAACCGCCGGTTTGCAATGGGGCTGGTTGTCCTGATAAGCGGCTTTCTTGTCTTCCGCAGTTTCGATGTTGCGAATCAGCCAAGCCCAGTGTTCCAGTTCTTCCGTATAGCCGCGGCTGACGTTCTGGAACGCCTGAATGCCGTAGGAATAGCTCAACTCGTCCAGTTTGTCGGCAACGTTGAGCGCGCACGGATACTTCTTTTTGAACGCGTTCTTTTCCTTTGCCTGGTCAACTTTGACGACGTCGCAGAAATCGTTGACGTTGTGAGTTTGCCAAAGCAGGACGTCGGACTCGCGGTTGATCTGCATCGTGCCGCCGGTGCCGAATACGGTTTCGCCGTATCCGCCGAAGTCGTTGCCGTTAATCGCGGAATAGCTGACGGCGATCTTGCGGCGTCGGCCTTCTTCCGTATTGGGATCGTAACCCGGCGCCGGGAACTCGAAAATACATTCGATGTGGTCGTCGATGTCACGATCTGGCGGGAAAATCGGACGGTTGCTGGTGGCGCTGACGGAAATGGGCATCTGTTTGACGCCGCCGTGCATGGCGGAAATGAAAATCCCGGCTGCGTCGAGCTGATGGGAACCGAGTTCGACCATCAAGCCGCCGCCGAAATCGTTCCACAAACGCCAGCGAATCATCGCTTCTGCCGCCGGGGCGGAATAGTAAACCGTACCGTCGGCGCCGACGACTTTTTGCGGCTTGAACCCGGCTTTCTCGATGATTTCCGGAGCGACAACGTCGTTCATTTTGGCTTTGAGCTGTTCAACTTTCTTAACCCAAACATCGGCTTCGGCGGAGTTCGCCTTGAGAAGAGCGTCGCGTTTGGCTTCGAAACTCTTAAGCTGCTTTTCCAAGCCGGAGTACAGGTTGAGGTCGGTGTCGGTAAACTTCTTGTCTTTGGAATCGATAATCCATTTCGGAATCGGCGGCTGCCAGGAGTCCTTTTTCGGGAGGTTGGCGCGGTGCCACTGAGCGCGAATGTAGTGCAGGTCGCCCAGCAGTCCCTGTTGAATGGCGTGGAACGCGTTTTCGTACAGGATGTTGTAGTGACGCTGATGCCCGGTCGCCATGAGTTTGTTGGTTTCTTCCGAAACGCGACCCATGAGCTTGCACAGACCAACGGTCTTTGCCATGAGTTTTTCGGTCAAAACGTGAAGACCCAATCGCATGGCGGCAACGGACGCCGGCGCGTGAAGGTGCAGCGGCAAGCCGATAATCACAGCTTCAATGCCGAGATCTTTAACGTTCTCTTCGGTGAGCAGGTCGCGGTAGTCGCCGAAAACTTTAACGTGCTGACGCGCTTCCGTTTCGTCTTTCCAGCCGTAGACGCGGCACAAGCCGAGGCGGGATTTCTGAGCGAGTTCTCCGCCCAGGACGTCGCCGTTGAACGCGCGGGAGATGCTGTACGGACGGATGTCGGCAATAGCGACAACTTCGATAAACTTGGGGTTGATAGCGCCGAGAAGGACGTTGCCTTCGTCGCCGGTTCCCAAAACGGCAACGCGAACCGGTCGGTCGGGTTCGGAGTATCCGTAATAGTACCCGCCCAGCCCGGCTTTGGTAGCCAGATTCTTTTCAATCGCGCCGCGAAGGAAATCGCGATGTGAGGCGTTCGCGTCAGTCGGAGACGCCATGACAGTCGACCCCATGGCGGCGAGGAAGTTTTTCTTCCCAATATCAGTTTGTTCAGGAGTTAAGTTCATGGTGATGTATGATTAAAGTGGTTAGTGGTTAGTGGTAAGTGCCTAGTGCTTAGTGCCTAGTGCTTAGTGGTTAGTGCTTAGTGCCTAGTGCCTAGTGCCTAGTGCTTAGTGTTTAGTGCCTAGTGGTTAGTAGTTAGTGCCTAGTGCTTAGTATTAAGCGCTTAGCGCCAGAACTCAAGATTAAGCGTATCGATTTCGCAAACCTCTAATGATTCGTCCAATTTCATTTGACAACCGAATCAATTTTTCCTTGAGTTCAAGAGTAATGTACCCTTGTGCAAAAGCAATTTCCAATTGTGTTTCAACTTCACACAAAGAACCGTTTGCAATTGACAAATAACGACCAAATTCTTTGGCTGAATCACGTCCATAACCTTCTGCAATATTCGAAGGGATCGAAACTGCAGCGCGGCGAATTTGACTTGTTAATGCAAACAATTCATTTTGCGGAAATTGTTTTGAAATTGTATAAATTTCATTGGCAAATGCAAAGGACTTTTTCCATGCTTCCAAGGAACGATATGAGCCGTTTGTATTTGACATGAAAAAACAAAAATTAAATGATTCAAAACCTATGCACTAAGCACTATGCACTATGCACTAAACGTAAAACTATTGTTGAGCGTTAAACTCTTACGCCTTGTACCGGCTCAAGTCCGGCTTAACGCCTTCGGGCGTGTCGTCGGATTCCGGGTCGAACCAGGATTCTTTGAACTCGATGCGGCTGCTCTGCGCGGCTGCCATGTTGGTAACCAGAGCGATACAGGCGTCGCCCATAGCGACTTTCGGCGTGCAGCGCGGGTGAATGTCCGGGTTGGAAGCGTCGGGATTGTTGCGAATGCACCAGGCGAAATGCTCGATTTCTTCGGTATAGCCGCGGCTGACTTTGCGGGTCGGGCCGGCAGCCGTTGCCGCCTTCTGGCTGGCGCCGGACGCCTGCGTGTCCATCGTCGGGCCGGAACCGCCGCCGGAACCGACAGCAGTTGCGGACTCGTCGCGAAGGAGTGTTACTTCCTGCTCGCGTTCGAGAATGAGCGTGCCTTTCGTGCCGTAGACGATTTCGCCGTATCCGCCGAATCCGTTGCCGTTAATGGTGGAGTACTGAACGGAGATGCGGTTTCGGGACTTGATGTCGTCTTTGGGATCGTAGCCCGGGGTCGGGTATTCAAACTGACAAATAACGTGGTCTTCCGCTTCGCGGTCGTTGTCAAAAATAGAGCGATAGCCGGAGGCGACAACGCACAGCGGATGCTGTTTGACGCCGCCGTGCATGGCGGAAATGAAGATGCTGGCTGCGTCGAGCTGATGAGAGCCGAGTTCAACCATCAAACCGCCGCCAGTACGCTTCCACAGACGCCAGCGAATGAGTTCTTCGCCCGGCGGGCAGTGGTACGGAGAGCCGTCGCGCAGAACGAGGTCGTGAGTCTGATAGCCGTACTTCGTCGCGTCGACGATTTTGTCCTGCAGACGCATTCTCGCCTGTTCCATTTTAATGCGGGCTTTTTCAATCGCCGGACCGCGAGCCGATTCCAGCGCGTTTTTGGCGTTGTTGTAAATCGCGGCGAGCTTTTTCGCCTGCGGGTCGTTCGGCTTGAAGTTTTCCGGCATAGGCTGCTGCCAGGAGTCTCCGCCAGGCATGTTGCCTCGATGCCATTGAGCGCGAATGTAGTGCAGATCGCCCAGCAGACCGCGCTGAATCGTGTCCATCGCTTCTTCGTAAAGAATGTTGTAATGACGCTGATGCCCGGTCGCCAGATGGACTTTCGCCAGCTTCGCCGCCTGCGCCATTTCTTTACATTCAAAGACAGAGTGCGCCATGAGCTTCTCTGTCAGGACGTGCAAGCCCTGTTCCATGGCAGCAATCGCCGCCGGCGCGTGAAGGTGCAGCGGCAGAGCGATAATGACGGCTTCAATGCCCAGCGACTTGGCGTCTTTGAGCAGATCTTTGTAATCTTCGTAAACCTTGACGTGCTGACGCGCCTCGTCTTCGGTCTTCCAGCCGTAAACCGCCATCAAGCCCTTGCGAGCCGCCAGAGCGGCGTCGGAATCGTGGTCGCCGTGGAACGCGCGCCACTGGTTGTACGGTCGGACGTCTGCAATGGCGACAACCTGAACGTATTCAGGATTGATAGCTCCCAAAAGGACGTTGCCTTCGTCGCCTGTTCCTAACACGCCAACTCGAACGGGCGACCCGTGAATGGCGCTGTATCCGAAATAAAAACCGCCCAGAGCGCCGCCGCATACAATGCCAGCCGCCCCAGCCGCTTTTAAGAAGTCTCGACGAGAGCAGTCGCAAAACGCTTTCTGACCCGCCGCTATTTGTTCCGGTGTTAAATTCATGGTGATATTATAAATGTCTGTTGGTTGTTGGTAATTGTTTTAAGTTGCGAGTAGCGAGTAGCGAGTTGCGAGATAATCGCCTCTACTGCCTACTGCCTACTGCCTACTGCCTCTTGCCTCATTCTTCTTCCGTCCATTGAGTAAATCCAAACGCCTTGAGAATCGGTTTGCCGAACCAGTTCCAGACGAACCAGTCCAAACCGCCCCAGCGTCCAACCGGCAGCGTTGCCAAGGCAATCATCGCGATCATTTCGACGAAGTTTTTGTCGACAATCAAAGCGTGACCCAGAATTGGATGATCGAACGGGTAAATGGTTGGCCAGGCAGGCTGAGTCGCGCAGACCATGCACAGGAACGCGGCGCCGCCCAAATTGGCAAGACGCGTACAGAAACCAACAATCAGGCAGAATCCGATGGCTGTCAAAGCCCACGTAATTGCAAAGTTAAGGAAGTCTGTATAAGACGCAAACGGGAACGTAATTCCCCACGGCATACGGTCGGTTGTCGGGATGATTTTGGGAAGATGTTTTCCCTGGAGCTGTTCCTGAGTCAAAACGCCTTCGAATGCGGCGGTCATTTCATCGCCCAGCCCTTCGATAGCGCCAATCCAGCCGTTCATTTCGCCGCGGAGCTTCATCATTTCGTCCCACTGACGCTTGCGCTGTTCCGGACCGTCGTTGCCGTTGCGTTTATCTTTGTTAAGCAGGTCAAGAGAAACGAAGTAGCCTTTGACGTCGTTGTATTTCGCCGCCAGGAACGTGTCCAGAGAATCAGCGTACTGATTGTAAATTACCTCGATTTCCTCTTTCTGGTCGTCAGTCAAATTGAACTTGTTTTCGACGTACTGACGCTGTTGCAGCCACGGCGTTTTATAAGCGGCGCAGGGAATCGTTCCGGTCTTTTCGTCCAGCTGCATCCGGATTCGACCTTCCAAATCCGGCGTCATGGAATAAAAGATGGGAGCGAACGGACCCTTGGCGAGGTTCAAAAACGGAAGAGCGGAGAATTCATCTGAATTCGCGACCTTCCACACGCCTTCATAGAAAAAATGCCAGCCGATAGTCAATCGCAGAGCGACCAACGCAATCACGGTCAGCAAGCCGATAGAATAAAATTTGCGTTTCAGGGTGGGCCTCCTTTTCAATAATATTTGAGGGCGGGATGCAATTTATGAGAAGTCGACAGCCAGACGTTATCGCGAAACGCAGTTCCGCCGCCCGCCGACGTCTTCTCTATGAATCCATTATATATACAGATTATCTATACTAACATTCATTTTAATTAGAATAGAAGAACATTCAAGGGGGGGAAAGAAAAAAACAGGAAAAATATGGGGGTAGGCAGGCAATAGACAGTAGGCAGTAGGGAGTAGGCGCCCAGAAAATCTCACGCGGAGACGCGGAGAAATGGAAGGCGGTAATGGAGCGACCATCGGGAGCGGAATTACGCATTCGCCGTCAGGCGAACAAAATGTTGGCGCCCTGAAAACCTCACGCGGAGCCGCGGAGACGCGGAGGATGTTCGCGAAGGTTTTAAAATAAGGCGAGCCACGGGTGTAAACCCGTGGGCGTGAGCGAAGCGAACGTAACGACGAACAAGCCGGGTTGCGAGGCGCCCGTTAAAACCTCACGCGGAGATGCAGAGCCGCGGAGGATGTTCGAGAAGTTTTAAAAAAATTTCTTTGCGATCTTTGCGTTCTTAACGATCTTTGCGGCTTATAAAAATAGTAACGGGAGCGGTCGCGTAAGCAATCGTTTGCCGATTTTGCCGCTATTTGGCGCCGTGTTCGACCAGATAAAGAATCATTCTCTGATATTCATTGTTATTAAAAGTTGAAATATAATATAGAGCGGTCTTTCCATCATTGTCTAGTGCGTTAATGTCGATGCCTTGTTTTTCGACCAGATATTGAACAAGTTCAAAATGACTCTTTTGAACAGCAATATGCAAGACCGTTGTTCCATTATTGGTTTTGGCATTAACGTTGGCGCCATGTTCAATCAACCATTTAGCGCATTGTGTAGAACCGCTTCTGGCAGCAATATGCAAGGGCGTTTCACCATTGTTATTTTTTTCATTAACGTCTAACCCCTGCTCAACGAAAAATTGAGCAGCTTTCAGACTCATTCTGCTGGCAATATTATGCAATACAGAATTCCCAGCATTATCTTTGATGTTGACGTCAGCGCCGTGTTCGACCAGATAAAGAATCATTCTCTGATATTCATTGCTATTAAAAATAGTTGAAGTATAATATAGAGCGGTCTTTCCATCATTGTCTTGTGCGTTAATGTCGATGCCTTGTTTTTCGACCAAATATTGAACAAGTTCAAAATGTCTCTTTTGAACAGCATAATGCAATACCGTTTTTCCATCGTTATCCTTTACATTGACGTCGGCTCCATGCTCAATGAGCGTCTGAACCATTTTGGGAACGCTTTTGTCATAATGACTCTGTACAGCAAACAACAAAACAGTTTTACCAGCATTGTTTTTAGCGTTGACGTTAGCCCCATGTTCAATCAGACATTGAAGAGCTTCTGGATTCTCGCTTTTGGCGGCATAGTGTAAAACAGTTGTACCGTTATTATTTTTAGAATGAACGTCTGCTCCATGCTTGATCAGAAATTGAATATTTTCCAACTTGCCTTGTTGGATGGCATAATGCAAAACCGTTGTACCAGTTTTGTCTTTAGCGTTGACGTCTAATCCCTTCTCTACCAGCCATCGAACCAATTTTGGATTTCCATTCTGGACAATCGGAATTCCATTCTCGGCATAATTAAACCTTTGAACAGCATAATGCAAAGTCGTCATATTTGCATTGTCTTTCGCGTTAACGTCCAATCCCTGAGCTGCTAACCATTGAACCAGTTTCAGATTTCCGCTCTGGACAGCATAATGTAAAATCGATTCTCCTTTATTGCCTCTCGCGTTGACGTCCACGCCATGTGCGACGAGCCATTGAACCATTTCACAATTTCCAATTTGAGCAACGTAATGCAGAAACAAAATATCGCCATTAATTTTAACGTTGACGTCTGCTCCATGTTCTATTAACGTTTTAACGAGGTTCCAGTTGCCTTCTTTTGCAATATACAGGATGATTGGATGCCCCAAATGATCATTAACGTTTACGTCTGCGCCATGTTCAACCAGCCATCGAACAAAATCCGAACTGCAATCGCTGACGATATATCCCAAGCAAGACATATTACCATCGTTTTTCGCATTGACGTCAACCCCGCGCTCTACCAGCCATTGAAAAACCTCCTGATTAATTTTAATTAGATAATAATCCTCGTCATCAATTATTTGAATCGCGGAAAACAAAACCGTCCTTCCTGAATTATCTTTTGCGTGAATATCTGCGCCATGTTTGACCAGATACTGAACTGTCTCAAGGCTGCGATTCTGTGAGGATGCTGCAAAATGTAAAACACTATTGCCTGTTTTGTTTTTTGCATTGACGTCAAACTTTTGTTCAAGCAACCATTGAATTAATTCCAGATTGCCGAACTCCGCAGCCTTATGAAATAATGTATTTTCATTTTTATCTTTAGCGTTAATATCCGCTCCGCGCTCAACAAGCCATTGAAATATTTCCAGACGTCTCCATGGAGCGCAAAGTAAAACCGATTCGCCGGAATTGTCTGCCGCGTTGACGTCTGCTCCATGTTCAACGAGCCATTTAATAACATCAAATGAGCTACACTTTTGTAAGGCGTAATGCAAAACCGATTTTCCCCTGCTGTCTTTTGAATTAATGTCAAGACCTTGTTCAACAAGCCATTGAATTACTTCCAGAGAGGCGCTTTGGACGGCGTAATGCAAAACCGTACTTCCCAAACTGCCCTCTACGTTGATATCAGCTCCATGTTCCAGAAGCGTTTTAATCCGATTCAAATCACCCAAAAAAGCCGCATAATGAAGAATCGTACCGCCGTAATAAGGATAATTTGAATAATAATATGAAAAATTAAACTTGCCCGTTTGAAACATCTGCTCAAAATGATCTACAGCGTTCTTGCCAAATACTTGCGTTGCATCTGGAGTGCACAGACGTTCTTCCAAACCATTCGTTGCGCTTTCAATCGGTTGTACGTTTTTCTGAAACGCGCGCTTATTGTCGGAATCATTCGTCGTTTTCTCAACCGCCGTTTGGCTTGCAGAGTTGTCTGATTTATAGCAACCGGAAAGACACGCTAAAGCTATCAGAAACGCGTTTAAAAAAGATTTATGGTTAATCATGGGGCGCTATATGGGGTAATTGTTAAACGCAATATAATATGTTTATTATGAATTATAGCGTCCTGACAGATTATTTACAATAGGGGGAGAAGAATATTTAATTCCGAATACGCAACTGTCGCAAAGCGACTGGCGAGCTGGGTTGCGTAAGCGCCCGGGCAAACCTCACGCGGAGCCGCGGAGATGCGGAGGATGTTCGTGAAGTTTTAAAGATTTCTATGCGTTCTTTGTGTGAGATTTCTTTTGCGGACTTCGTCCGCGACCCGGAAAGGTTGTCGGCTGCGTCGTTTTGTAATGCACGCTTCGAGCTTTTTGGTTCGCCTTCGGCGAACTGCGTAATTCCGCTCGCTGCGCTCGCTTCATTACCGCCTTCCATTAATCAATCGGTGCGAATCCGTCTAATCCGTAAAATCCGTGACCGGACTGACCTGCATATAACCTGAGATGAGCGCGAAGCGTAATTACGCATTACGAATTACGAATTACGCATTCCCTATTATCTGCAATCCCAGCGGGATCCAGAACAGCGTCGTGAGAATGGCAAGCAGGTTCGTTACGATAACGCAGCGCAAGGCGGTGGGCGGATCGCCGTTAAACTGCCGCGACCAGACAAGGCACATAATCGCTGACGGCATCGCCGCCTGAACGATTAGAATACGCTGCAAGTCTACGGAACTGGTAAGGTATTTCGCCCAGAGGATAAACAGAATCGGGACGAGAACGAGCCGAATCAAAATCGTGCTGTTAATCAGTTTGAACGAGTTCCAGACTGACAAGTTGGAAGAGGTTGGCGTCTCAACTCCGGATTCGCGGGGGCGGAATTCGTCGTACATGATCCCGCCGACCAGCAGCAGCGACAGCGGAATCATGCTCTGGTTGAGCCACGTCATTGACGTTTCAATACATTCCGGCAGCTGGTTCGACCACGGCAGATAATTAAACAGCAGCGCGATATACACGCCGATCATCGCCGGGGCGCGCAGCTGACGAATCGACTCTTTGACTGCGTCTTTGCTCAAAGCGGCGACGGCGATTGTCCACATCCCGATAACCGTCCCGACGTTGAATACGAACAGCACGCCCAGCGTCTTGGCGCCAAAGAGCAGCGAGCAGAGCGGAATGGGCAGAAACCCGTAGTTGAACAGACAGTTGCACATGATGAACGTCCGCTTTTGCGCGTCGCTTTCCAGACCGGTCAGCGGGCTGAAAAACCGGACGTACAGCCGGGCGACAACCATTCCGACGGCAATCGAAATCCAGCCGATAACCACGACTTCCAGCGCGAAAAGCGGGTTGGCGAGGTTCTCGTTCCCGCGAATCGACATGAACGTCGCCGCCGGATAGAGAACGTTCATCGTCAAGTCGGTCAGGGGCTTGTCCGCCGCCGGCGTAAGCCACTTGACGCGCCGCATAAACGCGCCGATGAGAATCACAATCAGGATCGCCAGAGTCGCCTGAAAGGTAATCGTCAGCATCTTTATCATTTCCGGGGTTAACATGCCAGACGATTATACCGATGCAAGAGTTTTTGTCAATTACGGTGGGACAACGAAGTTTTTAAACACGAAAAACACGAAATAAGCGAAATTTACGAAAAGAATTTTAAATCTCACGCGGAGACGCGGAGGTGCGGAGGATGTTCGCAAAGTTTTAAAAAATACTTTGCGATCTTTGCGATCTTTGCGGCTAAATAAAAAATTTAGTATGGAAAGAGCAAGCGACCAACGGGAGCGACTTTTGGCAGACGCGCGGTAGCGCGGATTGGGAGCGGCGCCTCGCCGCTTTTTTCTTTAAAAATCCCAATCTCCCCTGCCCCGTTCTTGACTTTTCATTTTGTCCCGGGTAAAATGAAAGAAAAACAAACGATTCATTTGTATACCATAGCCAAGGAGTTAACAACAATGAAAAAACGCAAATCCCTTTCCCGCCGTCTGTTTTTGGGTCAGTGCGCCGCTGCGCCGTTTATTGTTTCTCAGCTGGGAAGCGTTCAGTCTTGCCGGGCGGAAGACGCCGTTTCCGAACCGACGCCGTCCGACAGCCCGGAATCCGGCAAGCCGTACGCGGGCTGGAAAGAAGGCGATCTCGACCTGCATTTCATCTATACGGGGCGGTCGGAATCGTGCTATCACATTTTCCCTGACGGCACGTCGATTCTTATCGACACCGGCGACCTCACCCCGCGCCCCGGCATTCCCGCCCTGCCCAATACGACCAAACGAGTTGGGGAATGGGTGGCGCGGTACATCAAGCAAGTCAACCCGGCGGGCGACCACGTCGATTACATGATGTGTTCTCATTTCCATTCTGACCATTGCGGGTACGACTACAATAACGTCGAAAAGACGTCCGGGCGCGGGGAAGATTACTGTCTTTCCGGCTTGGCTCACGTGGCGGAGTTCATTCATTTTGACGAGGTCTTTGACCGCTCGTATCCGGACTACACCGCGCCTGTTACCGCTATGCGTCAGGGCGAAATTCGCAACTGGCTCAAGTTCGTCCAGTATCAGGAAAAGGAGAACGGGCTGAAGCGAACGCCGTTTGTCGTCGGGCGGGGGAATCAGATTGTTCTCAAAAAGTCGCCGGACAAGTTCAAGGGACAGTTTCAGGTTCTCAACGTCTGCGGAAACGGAACGGTGTGTACGGAAGCCCCGAAGCCGGAAGACGAGTTCAATCCGGAGATTCAGCTGGCGACGGAAAACCAGTTCCTCAAGTACCCGCACAACGACAAACCCGGCGCAAACGAGAACCTGTTCAGCATCGGGTTCCGCCTTTCTTACGGGAAGTTCCGATTCTTCACAGCCGGCGACTATAGCGGCGTTGTAACAGACAACGACGGGAACGACATCGGCTACGAAGCCATGACCGGGAGAATCGTCGGGAAAGTCAACGTCTGCAAAACGAACCATCACAGCTATCTCGACGCCATGCGCCCGGAATTCGTCAAAGAAGTTCAGGCGCGCGTTTATGTTACAAACGTTTGGGACTCCTGGCACGTCAACATGAAGACGAGTCCCATTATGGCGTCGCGAGAACTGTATGAGGGAGACCGGTTGATCTGCCCGACGTGGTACGGACCGAAAGACCCGGCTTTAATGAACGCTCAGCCGTGGGCGAAAGACATCGTCAAGCTCGGCGGACACGTTGTCGTCAAAGCCTACGAAGGCGGAACGAAGTTCAAGGTTTATTACCTCACCGCTAACGACGAGTCCATGATTGTCAAAGCGGTATATGGTCCATGGGAATGTTGAGAATTAGTAATTAGTGGTAAGTGGTTAGTGGTTAGTGGTTAGTAGTATGTGATTAGTGGTAAGTGTGAGAGACGCTTGCGTCATTACAACTTACCACTGATTTACGCTTGCGTCCTTACAACTTACCACTTAAAACTTACCACTGTTTTACGCTTGGGTCCTTACCACTTACCACTCAAAACTTACCACTTTTTCGCCTTACTTTTCCAATGCTTCTGTAATCAGGTCAGCGGCTTTGACGCCGGACTTGATCATGCCGCCGAAAATCGGGCCCATGCGGTATCCGCCCATGACGTTGTTGGCGCTCATGCCGGAAGCGAACAGACCGGGGAAATACTCGCGGGTGTTTTCAACCGTAGAAACTTCGCCGGAATCCGCCCACATGGGCTTTTCTCCCAGGATGCCGCCGGTCGGGGTGTCGAGCTTGATCTGGGCTTTGCGAGTCGCCAGGTTGATGACTTCGCACGGATGTCCTGTACCGTCGAGGACGCATTTGGCGGTTACCATCAACGGGTCGACGAACATGCCCAGCTTCTGAACCGGTCCCCAGTTGAGAACCAGCCCGCTGACGCGGCCGTCTTTGAATACGACGTCTTCCACAGCCATGGAGTTAAAGACGACGGCTCCGGCTTTGATGGCGGAGAAAATCAGTCCGCTTGCCAGTTCGACGGAATCGACGGTATTGTATCCCGGCGCGTTGTCAACCGGTTTGTGACCGACGCCGATTTCGTCCAAAATGCTCAGCACGTCGTCCTGAACGACAACGTTGTTAAACAACATCCCGCCGCCCCAAACGCCGCCGCCGGGCGCCAGATGACGCTCGAAAACCGCGACCTTCTTGCCGCGTTTGGCGAGAATACGCGCCGCGGTCAAGGCAGACGGACCGCCGCCAACCATCGCGACGTCAACTTCCAGATGGGACAACAGCTTGGCGCTGTAGGATTCAATGATTGCTCGAGAAATAACGTTCTCTGAAAGAGCCATAATAAAACTTCCTTTCATTAAAAATGAAGGAAATTGCGGAGCAGAAACCAGTTCAGCGCGCTCTGAGCTGAGCGCGGCTGAAACGGTCTGTAAAAGCCAGATCAAACTTGAAACGGCAAGTTAGACAAAGCTCTCGTAATTTCCTACGCCGGCATTACCCGGATCAGGTTCAATGGGTACATCTCAGCCTCCCACCGCGGGAAGCGCCCCAATACAAATATGCTTAAATATTTTTATAACGGTTAAAGGAACGCCAAATTATTCTTGCTGGTTAAGCGGCTGGCGGTCCATGGACAGGTTAAGGAAATCCCAAACGGACAAAGAGGTAATTTGCGCCGGTTTGGTAGTTGTAACGCCGCCCGAGTATTTTTCGATGTTGTTGGAAATGGCTTGTACGTGCCCATCGCAGAACGCAACGTTAATCGAACCGGAGTGGGCTGAACGCGGAGCCATCTGGATGACGTCGCTGCCGCTGGTGCAAGGCATCTTCATTTCGCCAAGTTTGAGAGAACTGACTTTTTGAAGAACTTTTGTACAGGCGGAAAATTTATCGCCGTCATAACCGTTTCCGCTTTTAATAACAGCGTTCGGACCGTTGGCTTCACTTCCCCAGCCGTGGTGAACAGCAACGGATGCCGGACCAATAGCCCACGTGCCGCGGACGTCGTCTTCGTTGACGCCGGCGCGGAGTTCCAGAACCAAGATTGTGTTGCTGGCGCCGTCGACAATTTCTGCGTTGGTGCAGGAACGCATCGGTCCCATAACGCCCTTGTAGAAACGATCTTGCCATTTTGTGTTGTCGTACATTTCCGTCAACTTGCCCAAACCGACGTTGGCGCCGTAACAGGTTCGTCCCCAGCCGATATCTGAAGACGACGAAGAAGACGACCCAGTAGTTGTTGCATAGTACTTTTCTCCGGCGTAAGGGTCTGTTGGGCACTGGAACGTTTTGATATTAACGTCATGCCCGGCGTCTTCGACATTAAGAGTATTGTCTTCCAGGTTTTTACCCGATGTTGTGGTTGTTCCCGTTCGACCTCTGCCAGAACCCGAAGAAGTTGTTGTTCCATCGTACATTTTTTCATGAATCCAGTCGTACAGAGGCGTCTGTTCGATAAACGGCATGATGCTGATAATCCAGTTTTCTCTCAGATTGGTTGTTGTAGACGCCTTTGCGGCTTCTTGTTTAATTGCGCTTTCGTTTGCGCCGGTATAGTTAATCGCGCACGGATAACATTTATTCTGACCTTCATAACTGTTGCAAGCCAGAGCCATCTGCTTGATGTTGTTTTGGCAAGTATGTTTTCGTCCAGCTTCTCGAGCCGCCTGAACCGCCGGAAGCAAAAGTCCAACCAAAACGCCGATAATGGCAATTACAACCAACAGTTCGACCAGAGTAAAGCCCTGTCGGACTGCCAAAACATTTGCATCTCGTTTCATGATATAACCTCTCTTGAGAAAATAATGTACATTTGCCCAAAAAGAACAAAATATCTTCGTCTAGTATTATTATAAATCATTCTTAACGAAAAAGCAAGGGGGGATTGTAAACAAGCGTCCATTTTTTAAAGAATTTTTGGGATTCTTTTATTTTTAGGGAATAGGGAGTAGGGAATAGGGAGTAGTAGGTAAGATGAGCGTCTGCGCCAATTACGCATTACGAATTACGCATTAAAAAGCCCCCCTTGTTCATGAATTATCGATTGGTATAATAATATCATGGAAACAGGAATTATTGATTACGGCATGGGCAACCTCCGGAGCGTCCAGAAGGCGTTTGAACGAGTCGGGGCGAAGGCAGATTTTATTCGTTCGGCTGAAGAAATCGCCAGCGCAGATCGGATCGTTCTGCCCGGCGTGGGCGCGTTTAGAGACGCCATTGCAGAACTGCGGCGGCTGGAACTGGTCGAGCCGATTCGTCAGGCGATTGCGTCTGGAAAGCCGTTTTTGGGAATCTGCCTCGGGTTGCAAATGCTCTTTGACGTCAGCTACGAAAATGGCGAGTACGCCGGCTTGAGCGTCGTTCCGGGCGAGGTTGTCAAGTTTGATCTGCCGGAGCAGTATACGGTTCCGCACATGGGCTGGAATCAGGTTCATTTCGCCAACGACGCTCAGGAAAAATGCCCGCTGTTAAAGGGGATTGAACCAGATACCTGTTTTTACTTCGTCCATTCGTATTACGTTAAACCGACTGACCCGTCTGTTGTCGCTCTGACGTGCGATTACGGCGGCGAGTTCTGCGCCATGATTCATCGCGACAACCTGTTCGCCTGTCAGTTTCACCCCGAAAAGAGTCAAAAGAACGGTTTGCGTCTGTTGGAAAACTTTTGTCAACTATAAGCCATGCAGCCTATTTTCGTTACCGGCGCCGCCGGATTTATCGGTTCCAATTTCGTTCACGACTGGCTTAAAGTCAAAAAGACGCCTGTCGTTGTTTTGGATTCTCTGACCTACGCTGGCAATCTCGATTCCCTTCAGGATTTAATCGACGCTGGCAACGGTCGCTTTACGTTTATCCATGGCGACATTACCGATTCGTCCGTTTTGAAAAAGATCTATGCAGAATACCGTCCTCGCGGCGTGGTTCATTTTGCGGCGGAAAGTCACGTTGACCGATCCATCGACGGACCGGAAGAATTCGTCATGACAAACGTGGTCGGCACGTTCAGAATGCTCGAAGCCGCCAGAGGATACTGGGCGTCTTTAACCGGCAGGGAAAAGAGCGCGTTCCGGTTCCTCCACGTTTCGACGGACGAGGTTTACGGCTCGCTTCCGGAAGACGACCCAACGGCGAAGTTTACGGAAACGACGTCTTACGACCCGCATTCGCCCTACTCTGCCTCGAAGGCGTCAAGCGACCATTTCGTTCGCGCGTATTATGACACGTACGGTCTGCCGACGATGGTAACAAACTGTTCCAACAACTACGGACCGTACCAGTTCCCTGAAAAGCTCCTGCCGCTGATGATTCTCAACTGTCTGGAAGGGAAGCCGCTGCCGGTTTACGGCGACGGACAGAACGTTCGAGACTGGCTTTACGTTGGCGACCACTGCAGCGCGCTGCGAACGGTTTTGGCGAAAGGAAAGCCGGGAGAAACGTACAACATCGGCGGAAACAACGAGCGGAAGAACATCGAGATCGTTCGAGAAATCTGCCGGACTGTTGACCGGCTCCGCCCTGACCTGCCCCACGCCCCGTGCGAATCGCTTATTACGTATGTAACAGACCGTCCTGGACACGACAGACGCTACGCGATTGACTCGTCCAAAATTCAAAGAGAACTGGGCTGGTCGCCCGCCGTTAACTTCAAAACCGGAATCGAGAAAACCGTCAAATGGTATCTGGAAAATTCAGACTGGTGCGAAAACGTAACGTCCGGGAAATACCGCCGCGAACGGTTAGGGAAGGCAAAGTAGACATTAGAAGAGTAGTAAGTGATTAGTGGTTAGTGGTTAGTGGTTAGTAGTAAGTGGTTAGTGGTTAGTGATTAGTGATTAGTTGGAGCGCCGCTTGCGTCCTTACCACTTACCACTTAAAACTTACCACTGTTTTACGCTTGCGTCCTTACCACTTACCACTTAAAACTTACCACTAATAGCAACGCTCTTTCTTTTTATTTCGCAACCTTGATCTCGATCTTGCCGCCTTTAATGTCCATGGTAATGGGCGTATTGTCAGGCGAGAAATATTCCAGCTTGGCGAACTTTGCCAGCTCTTCCTGGGTGTAATCGGGAGAGGCTTTCAGGTCGTCGGACGGGGCTTTTCTGACAGCCAGATAAATCTTGCACGGGCCTTTGATTACGCCGTCGTTGTAATCATAGGTGGTAACGCCGCTGAACGTTCCGTCCGCATTGAGCGTTGCGGAACCGTCGCGAGGAAACGTTTTGGGATCCTTGTTGGGAAGCTGAGACTTAAAGAAAACCGTTGTGTCCGGAGTCGTCCAGGGAGAGCCGTCTTCGTAAACGACTTTTCCCGACACTTTAACGGTGCCGTAAGGACTTCCGCCGCAGCCAATTAACAACGATACAACAGCCAAAACCGCAGTAAGAGAAAGTAATTGTTTCATGTGTAATACTCCTGTTTTTAGGGAATAGGGAATGGGGAGTAGGGAATAGCGATTAATTCAATCCCAGTACGTCGTCCATGGAATACAAGCCAGGCTGTTTTCCCTGGAGCCAGATCGCGGCGGCGTACGCGCCTTTGGCGTAACAGTCGCGATTGGACGCTTTAACCGTCAGTTCGAGCGTTTCGCCCAACATTCCAAAAATGATATTGTGTTCGCCAACGTTGTCGCCAATTCGGACGGCGTGATAGCCGATTTCCGCATGGTCGCGTTTGCCGACAGCGCCTTCCCGCCCGCAGACGGACTTGGTCTGTCCCATTTCCTGAGCGACAATCTGACCGAATTTCAGCGCAGTGCCGGAGGGCGCGTCGACCTTGAATCGATGGTGCTTCTCGATAATCTCGACATCGGCGTCCATGTCTTTTAACGCGGCGGCGGCGATTTTCGTCAGTTTCATGGCAAGATTGACCGCCGGCGACATGCTGGGCGCGAAAACGATGGGAATCGTCTTGCTCGCCTCAGCGATATGCGCTTTGGTTGCGTCTGACAACCCTGTCGTTGCCATGACGAGCGGGATGTTTCGGGCGACGCACTGGTCAATTGTTGAGTCCGCGCCAGCCGGCTGGGAAAAGTCGATAACCGCTTGAATTCCCGTATTATCCGGCAACGCAGATGTGTACGGAACGCCAATAGCGCCAACGCCTGCGGCGGGACCGGCGTCTTCACCGAGTTTAGGGAACTGGGCGAATTCAACCGCCCCGACAAGTTGGACGCGTTCGTCTTGAGTCCCGATGGCAATAAGCCGCTGACCCATTCTGCCGCCCGCTCCAACGATTGCAATTTTCACTGTCATAATAGTATGAGTTATAATAACTTAATAAAACCGGAAGACGAATTTACAGACGCTCTTCCGCTATTCTTATTCCTGATTATACTTGATTTCAAATAAAAAACAAGAGGCAAGGGATTCTCTCCCGATTTTTATATAAGATTAATCTTTTTTCAAAAATTGGGTCTGTGGGGGGCTTGCAAAGACTTCGGATTTGGGTTACAATAGCTATTATAAGTTAGATAATCAATAAAATCGTTATACAAATCAACAGAGTCCTTTTTATAGAATCTGTTTTTTCCAAGGAGAGTATGCAATGAATGCACCCAAGACCTCGTTAGAATGGAGCGCAGTTTTGAGAAAGACTTTAACCCTCGTTCTGGGCGGAGGACGCGGAACTCGTCTTTATCCGTTAACTAAAATCCGTTCGAAGCCCGCTGTTCCGGTTGGAGGACGTTATCGTCTTATTGACGTTCCGTTGTCCAACTGCATTAACAGCGGTCTGCGTCAGATTTACGTTTTAACGCAGTTCAATTCCAAATCGTTACATCAGCATATTCGAAGCTCGTACCAGTTCGACGTCTTCCGCCGCGGCTTTGTCGAAATCATGGCGGCTGAACAGACGTTCGAAAATAACGACTGGTATCAGGGCACTGCAGACGCGGCGCGTCAGTGCTTGCGCTATCTCAAAGACAGCGATTGCGAATACATTCTCATTCTGTCGGGCGATCAGCTCTACCGCATGGATTTCCGCCAGATGATGAAAACGCATTTGGAACTCGACGCCGACGCTACCATCGCCGCCATTCCCGTATACGCCAAAGACGCGTCCGGGTTGGGCGTAATGCGCGTTTCAGACGAAGGATTGGTTGAAGGTTTTCTGGAAAAGCCTCAAACGCCTGAAGAGCTCAAAATCGTTGAAACCGATCCGAATTGGATTTCTCAGCGCGGAATTGAAGCCAAAGGCAGATCCTGCATTGCCAGCATGGGCATTTACCTGTTCAATCGTCAGAGTTTAATCGATTGTCTGGAAAAGACGGATTATCAGGATTTCGGGAAAGAGGTCTTTCCCGCTCTGATTCATACGTCTCGCCGAGTGGGCGTTCATCTTTTTGACGGCTACTGGGAAGACATCGGTACGATTAAATCGTTTTACGAAGCCAACCTGGCGCTGGCGCGTCCGAACCCGCCGTTTAACTTCAACGACGTCGAAGCACCGATTTATACAAAAGCCCGATTCCTCCCGCCCGCTCAAATCTACGGCGCAAACGTTGCCAACAGCATTATCGCAGAAGGAACTCGAATTGAAGCCGGCGCGGTTATCGAAAACTGCGTTATCGGGGTTAGAACCATCATCGGAGCCAGATCTGTTATTCGCAACTCCATCATCATGGGTAACGATTATTACCCGCAGGAAGCCAATTTGTCTTGGACAAGCGTTCCGCTGGGAATCGGAAAAGACTGCACAATTGAAAACGCTATTATCGACAAAAACTGCTGTCTGGGCAACGGCGTGAAGATCATCAATCCCAACAAGATTGTTAATCAGGACGAAAATGAGTTCTGCGTTATTCGAGACGGCATTGTCGTCGTCCCGAAGACGTCAATCATTCCAGACGGCACGGTCATTTAGAGATTCAAAAACGTTCAAAACAAAAGACGAGCCGGGTTAATTCCCCGGCTCGAGGTTGGGCGGTTGTTGCGTCAAACCAGTCAGAATGAGCTTTCCGATTGAAAAAATTGTTACTGGTTCCGGGATTGATATTTACGTCATTCGCTGTCGTTTGTATCGATCCATGGTCGGTCGCGTTCATGTAATCCCGTCTTTGTCAGCCGTTGTCGACACTGGCAGCGAAGACGACTCGTCCCGGCAGGACATTCTCGACGGTTTCTCCGCGATTGAGTCGCAATTTGGCATTCATTTTCGCCCGTCGGACGTTCGCCGCGTTTTTCTGACTCATTCTCATCTGGACCACATCGGCGGGCTGCCTCTGTTTGACAACCCCTCTGTTGAACGCTGTATACATCGGAACGACTATCAGATGATAGCTCACCCGAAAGACTACTTTGCTTTTGCGTTGGAGGCGTTGAAAATTCTGTTTGACCGCTGCGGCGTTCCGGAAGAAGAACGCCCTGATTTGACAAAAGCCTTTTTGGGGCTTGGTCCGCGAACGGTTGATTACGACGTCAACTGCGTTTTCGACAGCGGAGACAAGATCGGGGACTTTACCGCTATTCCAACCCCTGGACATACCAGAGGCCATTCCTGCTTCCTCCTCGACGACGTTCTGTTTACCGGCGACCACGTTTTGTCACATACGTTGGCCCCGGTTTGGCCTTTGCTGTTTGGAGAAACGCTCGGATACGCCAACTATTACAAGAGTCTCATTCGCGTTCGCAATCTGGCAGAGGCGGGAACGGTCAAGACGCTTTTGCCTTCTCATGAGGACGCAATTACTGAACCAATTCGCCGATTGGATACAATAGAATCCTCTCATAACAGACGCTTTGGCAAGATTAAAAAACTCGCGCAGCCCTTGATTGACGAGGGAATTGACCCCATGCCGTACGCATTCCAGATTGGTCAAAAGGTTTATCCCGCGCCTGATATATTCGTCGCCTTCTTCGGCTTTTTAGACGTCGGCGTCAGGATGGAATACCTGTATCTTTGAAAAGCTCATCTGTAACAAAAGGACGGCTGCCGCCAGAAGCGCGACAACCGTCCTTTTTGATATTGACGATTTCAAATTTGTTACAGATTGACGTTATTTCAGCTCTTTTGCGATAGATTCAATCAGGTTCTTCGCTTCGATGATTTCCTTCTTCTGGCGTTCCGGCTGATCGGGAATTTCGCGTTCGATGGTAATCGGGCCGGTGTATCCGATTTCTTTCAGGGTTTCGACAAACTTGCGAGCGTTGACCTGTCCCTGTCCGAAGGGAACTTCCTGACCCCATTCTTTGCCGGGATTTTCTGCCCACAGAGCGTCTTTGGCGTGGACGGATCGGACGTACTTGCCAATCTTTTTGAGGGCTTCAATCGGCTCGCCGGATCCGTAGAGAATCATGTTGGCGGGGTCGAAGTTGACGAACAGGTTCGGACGGTTGACGTCTTCGAGGAACGCCAGCAAGCCGTCGGCGGTTTCCTGTCCGGTTTCCAGATGCAGACGCTGTCCCTGAGAGGCGAGGTAGTCGCACAGTTCCTGAGCGACTTTGACGAGGTCGTCGTGCGCCTTGGGGTCTTCCGATTTCAGCGGAATGAATCCAATGTGAATGCCGACGACGTCGCAGCCAATAGCCTTGGCGAAGTTAGCGATTTCTTTGACTTCCGCAAAGCGAGCGGCGCGCGTCTCCGGGGGAACCAGACCGATGGTCTTTTTGGTTGTCGGGATGTCCGCATAGGATTCGCCTTCAAAACCGCAGAAGACAACCAACGGGGTCAAGCCGAGTTCCTTCAGACGGGCTTTGAACGCAGCCGCCTTTTCGGGCGTGCGCGCCTCTTTGGACGGCGTATGCATCTGAATGTACTTCAGACCAATTTCCTTGGCGAAGTCAATCTGAACGCCCAGTCCGGCGTCGACGCTGACGAACGCAGCAATCGGGAACTGCTCTTTTTCGCAACATTTTTCATCCGCAAAACACGTCCCGCTCAAAACCAGAGCGGCTAACGATAACAAACAAGTCAATGTACGCATGTTAAGCTCCTTTTGTTGGAATGGATAATTTGATGTAAATCGCGGCGAGCGGAAAGAACGAATCCCGCTCGATCGCTTTCTTATAACCGATATTCTGTAACCTATTATAATTACAGACCCTAAAAAATTCAAGGGGGGATTATTGAAAAAGTTTTCTGCAGAGTGCACGCAAATTTTTCCTGCGCTTAGAAGATTTGTCCAAATGAGATACGAGACGTCGCGGTAGCGACAGCGGACGATAGTCCGCTAAAGTCCCGAAGGGACGATATTCCTATAACCGGCGGTTTCAACCGCCGGAGGGAGAACATGAATA
>JAFZAL010000009.1 GCA_017557195.1 Thermoguttaceae bacterium
GACTACGTCTTTTACTTTGAACTGTGGCAAATCGGTTTTGTCCGAAATTATTCGAACAATGTCTTTCTTGGTCATAACAAATTTCCTCTTTTCTTAAAACGAAAGATCTTAACGGACAAAAAATACTCTATAAAAAGCGTTCTCAATTCGTCTGTTTATTTAGAACGCATTGTTTAATTACACTCGCGACAGATAGTCGGGATTAAAAAAGGATTATTTCAATGAAATTTCCATATTATAACATTATAATTTTAGTACGGCATTGAAGAATTGCCAGTTCATTCCGAATGTCATTTTGCCATATAAATTACATTTATTATCAATTATAATACTAATTCTTTGAAAAAATCAAGGGTTTAGACCAGTTTTTTTGAAAAAATAGTAAAAAATTAATTAAAACAACTTTTACTGTTAATCAAACGACATTTTAGGAGTTATAATTAACCCATCATTAATAATTTAAGCATTTTACAATAGAAGTTCGTGTTGATTACATCTTTTTTGCGATGTAAAAACGCTCTATTTTACCACTAAACCACCCATTTAATCATGAAACTTTCCCCTTTGCCATCGAAACAAGTTTTGGATTTATACTACCTGGACGCGCGATGTCAGCTTTTGGAAGTTGCCGCGCTGCTGGATCGCGTTGACCGCGGCAACGTCAGCGCCGTTGCGGACGACGGACGCCTTCAACGGCTTCGCGCCGCTATCAACGTCCTCAACTCGCCGCAGGATCAACCCAATCGAGCGGAACAACTTCTCAATCTGTTTTCCTAAGTTGACTAATTGTCGTCTTTTACTAACTCAGTTTAACATCCAACCTGTTTACCATACAATATTATTATGTATTTAATTCAACCGCATTATCACGCAATCGCGCGCACAACTCAAGATTACGAACGCATGGCTCAAAGCGGCGTTGTCGCCTGCGCCGAACCCGCATTTTGGGCGGGCTTCGACAGGAAATATCCGGAAACGTTCATTGACTACTTTCGCCAGATTAGCGAATTTGAACCTACTCGCGCCGCTCAGTACGGAATTGATCATTACTGCTGGGTCGCCGTCAACCCGAAAGAGGCGGACAACCCGGATCTGTCCAACGAAGTTCTCAAAGCAATGCCGGAATTCTTCAAGAAACCGACCGTTCTTGGAATTGGCGAGACGGGTCTGAACAAGTCGTCCAAAAACGAGTGCGATATCTTTATGCGTCAGGTGGAACTGGCTATCGAGTACGACCAGCTTCTTTTGATTCATACGCCGCACCTGGCAGACAAGATTGTCGGGACGAAGCTCATTCTCGATATGCTTCGGGAGTTGCCTGTCAACCCGGACAAAGTCTGGATCGACCACGTCGAGGAACACACCATTCGCGCCTGCAAAGACGCCGGGTACTGGGTCGGGTTCACGCTTTATCCGATTACCAAATGTTCTGCCAACCGCGCCTGCGACATGCTGGAAATGTACGGAACGGACAGAACGCTTATCAACTCCTCCGCCGACTGGGGCCCCAGCGACCCGTTTACGCTGCAGGAATGCGTTCAGCAGTTCAAACGCCGCGGACGTTCCGAAGCCGACGCCTTGGAAGTGTTCTATAACAACCCCTGCCGATTCCTGGGGCAGAACCCCAAGTTCAAGCACAAGCCGATTCGGATCGTGGAAGAGTGAGTAGGCAGTAGGCAGTAGTGGCGGCGCGGCGCGGCGAGGCGCCGCTCCCCGCCACGGGGCTAAAACTCAATTTGTACTTCTTCCCAGGCGTAGGGCTGCAAGTTGACAAGCGGGCGTCCGGCGTCGACGTCCAGAGAGCGTATCTTTTCGCCGCGGAAATCGTTCAGACAGGCGCTTTGCGCTTTGCGGAAAAACTCGAGTGTAACAGTCGTTCTTTCCCCGTGCGTTTCCTGAAGGCGCAGGTTCAAGACGCGTTTCGATTCTGTAGGATTCTCAGCGCCGTCCGTTGGAACGCTTTCCACCCAGGCAGACGTAACGTTCAGATTTTCCGCGCCAACGTCTAAAATAGACGCCTCTTTTGTCTTCGGCTTTGCGTCGTCGTACACCGGAACGACGTATACCGGAGTTCTCGCGATAGCGTTGGCGGAAAAACTGCGTTCAATTGTCGCTTCCAGATGGAATCGACGTTCGGTTTCTCCGTCAATAGCCATGAGCGTATCCATTCGATGAGAGCCGATTCTTCTGTGCCACGGCAATCCAAACGACTTGAGCGTAAACGAGTAGTCGTCCGATTTATTGACGACGAATTCCGGTGCGAGCAGTTCTTTGCCTTCCGTCTTGACCATTGCCCCGCCGACAGAAATAAACGTCTCGGTCGAGTCGTCGCCCCACGCCCAGCGGCACGCCAAATAATGCGGCGGAATGACGCTGTAAAAGTCGTCATCCTGCTCAACGCCTTCAACCGGCTTGATTTTGAAATCAAAAAAGATGGTAGCGCTGCCGTACTGAAGCGTTGTCGTTTGCTTGAACGTATACAGGACGTTCATATTCCGGTCAACCAGGCGACCGGTAACTATCATCTTCTCTTCGGAATCCGTTACAGAGCGTTCAAAAGAATCCGCAACGGAAATCGAGTAGTCGAGCGTATCGTCTTTGTCTTCCCGAACCCGACTTTCGCCTAAGCGAACAGCAAGCGTCTGAGCAAAGTAGTTGCGCCGCGTATGGAAATCGTAGACGTTAACCAGCGCGCCGGTCGCCTTGTCAAACGTGAGCTGATAAAGATTGTTCTTGATTGTCAATTCCTCAGCAGAGGGTTTTGACGAAACGTCTGCAGTCTTGTCTTTGTTCCCGGATACTGTAACAGCAACAGATCCCATCGGCGGGAGTTCAATCAACGCCTTTTTGGATTCAGGAAACAGACGCCGCACAATCGACGAGCGTTCCGGCATGGCGGGCAGAGCGGAGACGTCAACCAGCTTTCGAACCGGCTGACAGGTCGGATTGACAAAGCACAAACCGGTAACGTCTTTCCCTGCGTCCGTTCCGACTTTGTCCCGATCGGATTTCTGGAACAGCCTCGCGGCGACGGCAGTTGCGGCTTTTTGCGCCCGTTGGGTTAGTTCCGTATCGAATTCATAGACGGACGACTTCAAGCAGTCCTTTTTCAAAACGGATTCATTGATTCGACAATACTGTTCTGTAACAGGCTCGTCAGTCGTTTCGCCGCCCAGCAAAGCCGACATGGATTCCAGAACGCTGACGTCGGAAATCAGCCCGGCGCAGCGATAGTACCGCGCCCAGCGAGAAATCGGGTCTGTCCATTCCCTATCAATCGCATGCTGAATAAACGCGTACTTGTATTCTTCAATGGGGAAATCCGTGTCTTCGCCGGAATAGCTGGTTCGAGTGAAATACTCTTTCAACGGCGTGAGCGTTCCCAAAACAGATCCAAACTGATTTGAGGAAAAGAAGTAATCCGCCATGCCCGACGCAAGTCCGTCAATCGGTCCCGGCTGATGGAGCGTGACAGCGCCCAAGGCGTAATCGTTTTGCGCCTGATTGGCAACAAATTCCGGGATTCGGAACAGGTCGCTGTTCTTTTCGACGTCAAACGGCTTTTGAGCGTAGGCGGAGACAGTTCTGCCGTCCAAGCCCGCCCATTGGATTCGGCATTTGTCAGGCTTCGGAAGCCGGGAGCCGTCAAAGACGCAGTACATAACCCCCTTGATTCCCAATCGTGACAACATGCTCGGCAGCAAAGGCGTAAATCCGTTGGTCAAGCGTCCGAAATACTCAAGATTGTCGCCGACGTTTGTTTTGAATCGATACAGAGCGTCGTAAAGACGGTCGAGGATTCCCTCCTGCGTCATCATCGGCAGAGGCGATTCTGTATACTCGCCGCTAAAGAGCGCTGTTTTCCCGGAATGAATCAGATTCAGCAACCGCTCAAACGAATCCGGACGCTGCGTCTTATAGGCGTCAATCAAACGTCCCGACATGAATAGCGTCGGCGAGACTTTCGATTCCAGCGTCGTATCGTCCGACATGCGGTCGAGCATAATATCGAGCAAATCAAACTGTTTGACGCTGCTGACGATACAGTAGTCGCACAGGTCGTTTTGAGTGGGGAAGTAACACTCCTTACTTTGCAGAACGTGATCGACAACGGACTGCAGCGACTCGTTGACTTTGCTCTCATCTCCCTGTTTCCACGCCTGAGCCGCTTCCTGAAAACGCCTCATCAACAACAGCGTATCCGTATAAGAGCCGTACTGCAATCGGCGCATGACCATTTCGGATACGAAGTACGTAAACGCAACAGAGTAGAAATAGTTGCGAGTTGCGAGTTGCGAGTTGCGAGTTTCATTTTGAACGCTATTGTCATTTTCGTCGCTTGCGGTTTGCTCGTTGTTTTCTGCCAACTGCGTCAGTTTTTCGCGGACAATCCCAATGAGTTCGTCAAGCGACTCCCCGCCGAACTCGACGACGTCACACCCATTACAGCGACATTCGTCCAGCCAGGCGTAATCCGCCCCGTAGACAAAGTTGGGCATAAGAATCAGCGCGTTCTCGGGATGTCCGTCTGGCGTGTAGCCGGGAATCCATTGCGGGATCGTGTCCTGAAGGAGCAGGTTTTCCGGATCAAACGCCGCCATCCACGCCGACATGATGCTCGGCCCATCGGAATCGTTATCGCTGAGGGTAAACTCGCACAGGTCGTAACACGGCAGAATCAGGTATACGGAACTCATGATAATTGACTTTAGTATTTTGTGGATTTACACGGCGCCAGCTGGGGGGATGTGGACGTATCAACAGGCTCCCATTCAACGCGGTAAAACGCGCCTTCGTTTTTGGTGAAATAAGGGTCGTCGGATATTGTAACAGGAGCGGACGACGGCGCTTCGCCCTCTTTGAGGAACTCAACGCCAACAGCAATTCGGACTTCGTCCAGCTCGTCCATCTTGAACGGTTTTTCTTCCCCTTCGTAACAGACGCCAACCAAAGACGCCGTTCCGGTTTTCTGATCGTTTTGAATAGACCACTGAATTTCCCGTCCTTCAAACCGGTTATCCGAACAAAGATGAACGACCGCTCGAATTTTCCCTGACGAGAATTCAAATAAGTCCTCGCCTATCTGCTTGACCGAGTTCTCTTTTGACCCGATAAGCTCGTAAACGATTTTAAAGGACTTCACCTGAAACGTTCGATCTTTGGGTCTGTCCTGTCCCGGCTGAAGCGAGCCGCGATCGTAAAGCATATTGTAAGCTGTTACAAACCGGGCGCCCGTTTGCCGAGACCGTCCTGCCGCGCTGGCGAAATCGCGGTCGTTATGCAAAAAGCGTTGCTTGAAGCAAACCGGCTTTCCGTTGGAATCGTTCCAGTACGCCATCACGCCCCGCGCCTGAAACCAGAACGGATAATACGACGCCGTTCCCAAACTCAGGTCGTTGTCCAGATACGTCGTTCCCGTCAGACGGAAGTTCTCGCGAGCGTTGTTGTAGTTCTCCGAAAATGTAACAGGGCTGTCAAAGCGGCGCGTTAAAAGACCGGCGTATTCTTCCGGACAGGGAAGCGGATTGACGCCCGTCTCGAAACCGACTCTGACGTTTTTGGGAACCAGCCCGGCGCGAGCTAAAATCCGGTTGCGTTCGTCGGCAGACAGTAAATCTCGATAGGCGCGGGAAAACGGGCCTGACCATTGCCCGGTCGCGGGATGGTAATGCATCGCTATCGTTTTCCAGACTTCTTTGTGCATGTACTGAGCCATTTCGCGGAACGACTCGTCTTTGACGTACTGCAGCGCCCGTTCCAGTTCAACCAGAACAACCATCGTATACGTTGGCGAATTGTATTCTACAAACCCGCCAATCTCATTATAGGAATTGACGTTTCGCTCCATTCTCATTCGACCGTATTCCAGATATTCGGGCTTGCCCAGCAGTTCCCCGCCGGCGGCGCAGACAACCGCGCCCATATAGGCGATGTTGGTATAGCTGGGCTGGACGTCGCGCTTTTTAATGCACGCGCACGCCCGGTCTAAAGACGCCTTTGCCTCGTCGACGACGTCGGGCGGAAGACGGTCAGAGTAATTCGTTAGAATCGAAATCAGCGTCGCCCCAAGGAAGTCCGCCCAATTGAAGTCAATCGCCAGCATCTCGTCAAACGGCTCTTCAATATACCACGGCCAGACGCCATACGTTTTGCTGTTGGGATCGGAATCCTGATACTTGATGACGTTTCGCAGGACTCGCGCGCCCTCCGTCTGACTGGCTTTGTCTTCCTTGGCAAGAAGCCTGTACGCATACGTCATTGCCGCACGGGTTGATCGGACTCTCGTCCCTTGTTCAAAATGGGAAATATACCCGGTCGGCGCGTTGTGCTTTCCCCACGGAAACCCTGTTTCCGGGTCAATTTCCTGAGCGCCCGCGCTGAGACAAGCCAGCAGCGCGGCGATTATTACGGTTAAACAACAGGCGAATTGGGCGATTTTCATGGCGGGAACGGGGTTGGGGAGGAAATAGGGAGCAGGGAATAGGGAATGGATTTTCGCCTTTGGCGAATTTAAATACTACTCCCTATTCCCTATAACCTACTCCCTATTAATTGTAGTCTAAAGAGCCGCGGCGTCAAGGGGCTATTTAATTAGGAATGCGGAATTACGCTTCGCGTTCTGCTTTGGTTGAACGTGGAGCAAACTGATATTGACTCTACAAGGGATAAGCGCTATTAAATATGAGCTACTAGTCGCTAGCTATTAGCTAGAAGCTAGGAGCTAAAAGCTTCTTACAAACTCGTAACTCGCAACTAAAAACTATGAAATGTCAAAAATGCCAAAAAAAGGCAACTTTCCATATTACCGAGATTATCAAAGGTGAACCCGTTGAGATTCATCTTTGCGAATACCACGCTCACGAGTATTTAATGGAAGCCAATACGGAATCGCCCGCGTTGGCAAATGCGGCGGCTGAACTGGCAAAGCAGATGTCTCATCACTTTGCAATGGATAAGGCGGCGGAAAAGATAAATCAGACGGACGTTATCGTCTGCCCGGTCTGCGGCGTGGCGTATTACGAGTTCCGCAACGTAGGTCGGCTGGGATGCGCCAATGACTACCAGCATTTTGCCGATCAGCTTCTGCCGTTGATCCAGCAAATGCAGGGCGCGACGGAACACGTCGGGCGCCGTCCGTCGTCGTATTCAGGCGAACGAAGTCAGAAAATGACTATCAAGTACGGTCTTCGCCGACAGATGGCGGAAGCCGTCGCGGAAGAAAACTACGAACTGGCGTCTGAACTGCGAGATAAAATCAAGGAAATTGACAGCAAGTGCCAGAATTAGCAATTGGCAATTACGCAATCACGACGGGAATTATTCTAACATTCAACCGCTACGCAGTTGTTAAGGAAGCGTAACTACGTTCGCTTCGCTCACTCCGTTACCGCCTTCCATTTTACGTTCGCTTCGCTCACACCCACGGGTTTACACCCGTGGCTCGCCTAAGCGTAACACGTTCGCGTCGTTATTTTTCCGGGGGCTAACGCGCCCCGGCTCGCCAACCGTCTTTCAAACCCTCTTACCCCGCCTGATTGTGGATAATAATATCGCCGTCTTCTGTTACGTCTTCAAAGCGGACGGAAAGCTGTCGCGAAACGCCGGATTCCTGCATGGTGATGCCATAAATCGTGTCGGCAACGGACATGGTTCGTTTGGAGTGTGAAATGGCGATAAACTGCGTGATGTTCTCAAAGCGTTTGAGAACCTGACCGAATCGGTCGGTGTTGGCTTCGTCCAAGGCGGCGTCGACTTCGTCGAGAATGCAGAATGGGCTGGGGTTCGTCTCGAACATAGCCAGCAGCAGCGCGACGCAGGTCAGCGTCTTTTCGCCGCCGGAAAGCAGGGAGATGTGAGTGAGTTCTTTTCCCGGCGGCTGAGCGATGATTTCGATTCCCGCTTCGGAGACGTCTTCGTTTTCGTCGATGATGATTTCCGCCCGACCGCCGCCGAACAGGTCGCTGAACAGCCCGCTGAAATGCGTTCGCACCGCTTCGACGGTTTCCATAAACCGTTTCTGAATGCGATCTTTGTTGGCGCGAATCTGGCTTTCGAGCATTTGCTTTGCCTTGCAGCAGTCCTCGTACTTGTTTAGGTTGACGTCGTACTTGTTCTGCAGGCTTTCCAGCTCGTTGAGGGCTTCCATGTTGATGGCGCCCAGCGAGTTGATTTTGTTACGCAGCTGTTTGATTTCCGTCTGCGTTTCCGGCGAGACCTCCATAACGGCGCCGTTCTCACCCCGGTTTTCCGCAGAAAGCAGGGCGATGTCGATGTCGTAGTCGTCCTTGAGACGCTGCGCCATGTCGGATCGCTGATGTTCCCAGTCCGCCTTTTCCAGTTCAGACGCATGCAGCTGCTTTTCGATTTTCTGTAAATCCTTGTTGACGTTCGTACGCTTTTGGCTGAGTTCCCGACGCTGCCCGGCGATTTTCTCGCGTCCTTTTCGCGCCTGATTGAGCTTCGCCTGCAACTCCTCTTTTTTCAGATACAGCGACGCCAGCTGAGATTGCAGGTTGAGGAACGACATTGTAACAGTCAGTTCGGCAGCCTGCTGTTCTTTGAGATGGACGGCGTTCTGGTTGATGTCCTGAACGCGTTCTTCAATCGCCTTGTCGTCCTGAGCGACCGCGTTTTTCAAGCCCTCGCAGCGTTCTTCGCATTGAGCCAGCTGAACTTGAATCTTGGTTGCTTCGCGGCTGAACTGACGTTTGATTTCGTCGATTTTATCGGATTCGTCACGCAATTGCTGGGCGGTCGTTTCCAGTTCTGACAGAGCCAGCTGATTCGTTTTCTTTTCTTCGATGGTTTTCGCCAGCGCGACTTCGGTCGTTTGACGATCCTGCTCGTCCTGCGTCATGGAATGGACGATTTCCTCTTTGCGGCGCATCGCCTGCAAATAGCGTTCTTCCAAAGCCGTGAGCTGATTGACCGCGTCCGAGACTTTGGTACGAATCTTGCGGAGCTGGTCTTTGTGCGATTCCAGACTTTGATCGCGCTTTGTTGCAGCGTCTTCCAGCTTCTTCGCCTCTTCCAAAAGGACGGAGTACTGATTGTCGAGTCCTTTGAGTTCCTTCTTCTTTTGCTCCAGCTCGCTTCGCCGTGCGATCGACCCTGCCGCGTTGTGACGCTCTCCGCAGGTGAACGAGCCGTCTGCACCGAGTCGTTCTCCCGCCAGCGTTACATAATTGAGCGGTTCCGGAACCGTCGTTGACAGAGAAAATGCGTCCTGAGCCGTTTCGACAATCCAGGTCGTTCCCAGCAAACGTCGTACCAGCGGATGATACTTTTTATCCGCCTGAACGAACTGATCCGCCCGCCCGACGACGCCGGGGCGTCCTTCCAGATTGACGCTGGGAATCGGGTTGGAAAACAGACCGTCCATCCAGATAAACCCAACGCGACCTTTGAGGCTGACGTCTCCGGAATTGAGCGCGGAAATAAACTTTTGCGATTTCTTCCCGATAACCAGATATTCCGCCATCGGGCCTAACGCGATTTCAATCAGTCCCGCCGCGTCAACGCCGACTTGCATCATGTCCGCCGCCAAGCCGATAATTGACCCGTAGGGGCCTTCCGGATCCTGCTTCGCTCTGGACAGGGCGTCTTTCAAGCCGGGGTTGAGTTCGTCACGTTTGTTTTGAAGCTCTTCCAGCAGCCCGACGCGTTCCAGCAGCGC